>CAZHPP010000619.1:0-2338 GCA_964534535.1 uncultured Victivallales bacterium
ATCGATGTCCTTGATGTGGAATTGTTCGACACCGCGAACCAGAAAATTTTAAATGTTCAAAAATTTTATGACGACCATGAAAGCTATGGGAAAGACGTGGCGCGTGAATATTTCGCCGTTCATCGACGGGACAGGGTTTGTTACGGCAATAAAACGCAACGCAGTTCCTATAAAGGAAGTGAGGTTTTTCTCTCCTTTTCCGGCGCGATGATACGAAAATATCAAGCACAGCCTTTGCAGTTTTCCGCGGAAACGATCTGTTCCAATCGAGATTTACCGTTGCTGATTCAGAACGGAGCGGTTCTTTCCGCCCAGGATGGATTTCCGGTCAAATCGGCATCGTTCGCTGTTTTTCCATCACGCCCGGGCAAGCCGCTGATTGCCAACGGCGGACGGGAAGCATGGGAAAAAATCAGTTATCTTACGATGAATCTTTCCAGTCTGCTTCGCCAAGACAGCATGATGTCGCTGAAAATACTGCGCGAACTGATCCGGCTTTATTCCACAGGAAACGCGGAGGAAATGGACAAACTTCAACAAGGAATCGCAGATTTTTTCTGTGAGCCGGAAGTATTCCGCTACATCAAAAGAGGCAGCGTGTTCTTTGAAAACGGCTGGCTGGTTCATTTGGAACTTGACGAATTGTGTTTTCCCGGAACGGGAGTCTATCTGTTTGCCTTGGCGCTGCGGGAGCTCCTTCGCAGTTACTCGCCTCTGAATGTGCCTGTCCGCCTTGAATTGTCCACGAAACAGCAAGGAGTGATCGCGGAATGGACGAGGTAAAACAATTTGCAAGAGATATCTCCCATCGGCTTTCCCACGGGAAAACCGAGCCGGATTTTTTTGAAATTGTCCGAAGGTTCGAGCAGTTGAAATGGGAACAGCCGCGTATGGGATACGGCAAAAATCCCGACGAGGATATTTTGCGTTTCGGGCAGGAACCCTATCTTTGTTTCCCGGAAAACAGTCTGGCGTCCATTCAGGAAAGAGGTCGCAAGGCGACGGTGCTTTTAATCGTTTATTTTCTCGGGCTTTGCGGTGTCAACGGACCCATGCCGCTGGAGTTCACGTCGATTGTTTTTCAGCGCAGCCACAATCATTACGATTTGACGCTGCAGCGTTTTCTCGATATTATCAATCATCGTTTTATCGTTCTTTTTTACCGCGCATGGGCGGAAAACGAGGTGACTGTAAGTTTTGACCGCATTCATGATGATTCAATCGGAACCATGCTGCGCGGGTTGATTGGCTGCACGCCGAATTTTGCGGAGAGTCTTTGGCCGGAAGCGGAATATTCCAGAATGGCGGCGGCGGCCTATTGCGGTGCGGGGGGGCACAGTCGGACCGGGTTGGAACAACTGCTCTCCGAATATTTACACTCCGAAGTCGCGGTGGAGGATATGGTGATGGCGACCTACCCAATCCCCCTGCAGTTTCAATGCAAATTAGGACGGGAAGATACCTCCTGTCTTGGAGTCAATATGCAGTTGGGACATAATTTCATCAGTATGACAAAAAAAATCGAGGTGCGTTTCGGCCCGATGAATTTTGCCGATTATCTGCAGCTTCTGCCCGGATGTCCCGGTTTTCAGCATCTCTGCGCGCTGATTGCCATGTATATCGATAAATCCTTCTTCTTTGACTTCGTCTTTGGTCTGCGGACGGAAACGCTGCCTCAAGCCAAATTGGATGGATCGGTCGCGCTGGGGCGCAGTCTCTGGCTCGGAAAAGTCCGGCAGACGAATACGGAAATCCGCATTGAGAGTTCCCGGATTTTTGACGGAATGCATAAGACATCCCGGAAACACGTTGCGGCAGATGTGGGCAAAATCACTAAAAATCATCATAGGAAAGCAGGGCTATCATGGGAAAACTGAAACGGATACAGCTTTTCGGCAAGCTCAATTCAACGGCATACAAGGCCATCGAAAGCGCAACCATTCTCTGTAAGACCAGAGGAAATCCCTACGTGGAGCTTCTGCACTGGCTGAATCAGATTATTCTGACCGGGGATACCGATTGGAACTGTGCCGTCAACGCGTATCAGCTGGATGCCGCCGTATTGTCAAAGGACTTGACTGCCGCCATGGATCGATTGCCGCGCGGAGCAAGCAGCATTACCGATTTTGCGAATTCTTTGGAACTCGCTATCAAGGAAAGCTGGATGATGGCATCTCTTGTATTCAACGAAGGCGCGATCCGCACCGGTCACCTGTTGCTTGCAATCCGGCAGAATCCGGAACTTTCCCGTATTCTTCTGGACATCAGCATGGAATTTGCCAAGATCAACCCGGATCTTCTCCAAGAGAATTTCCTGAAGATTATGGCGAATTCCAAA
>CAZHPP010000620.1:0-2335 GCA_964534535.1 uncultured Victivallales bacterium
AGACAAGGTTTATCTCGCCGGTTAATGACAATGATTCGGAGAATTTACAGGAAAAACGTTATGTAGCCAAAAAACAATTAACAGAAGTTATTTTTATGAAGTATATTTATGCCATGTTTTTTTCACTCAGCCTGATATTTTCCAGCGGCTGTGTAAATTCAAAATCAACGCTGAATCCGGATTTGAATGCAGTTATTCCGCCGCAGGTTTCCGGCTCGGATTATAAATATTATGTTCCTCTGAATAAAATAGTAAAACCATGCGGCGGCTTCAAAGCATTTGCCAATCCGCAAAGCGGCGGATTTACAGTTACGGCGCTGGAACTGCCGGGAGTTGAACCATTCGGTATTTACAGGATTTCATTTAAGGCGGACGGCAAAGAGCGGGTAAGTCTGAGTTGTATCTATGTTGCCACGCAATCAGGAAAAGTCATTGATTCTCATTTTTTTTTCCGCACAGTTCTTTTGCAGAACACCAACGGCTGGACGACCTACAGCAAAGAGTTTGCTGTTGCACCAATGGCGGAAAAATCCTATTTGCGCATCGGAGTAAATATGATGAACGGCGGAAATCTTTTAATCGGCAATTTATTTTTATTTGACGATTTTAGAATTGAAAAAAACGGTTCAATGAAAAAAGCCGATGCGACACTGTCCGGAATAAACTTTGCCGATGAATATGATTTTTCCAAATTCCCGGATGGCGATTTCACCAGAATTTCTAAAGGTTCCGGTGAAAATGCTCCTCACTGGTCAAATGTCAAGGCCAATATTGTAACGACCTCCGACGGCTTCAAAGCGCTGAAAATCGAACGTAAACCGGAAAACTATATCTATCCATATATAAAACTTCGCCAGTTCGGAATAAATCCGCAATACTATTTTATCAAAGTTTCAGTCACCGCCAAAGGCAGCGGAAAATTCCGGACCGGATTATGGTGGAGCCGTCCGGCGCTGGATTTTGATTATGAGAACAATCCGGAATTTGAGCTTACGGAAGATTGGCAAACCTTTACCATGCTGCGCCCCTGCCTGACCGCCGGAACCAATTCAGCGGCATTGGCGTTCAATTCAAACGGCAACGGAACTTTTTATATCCGCGACATTAAAGTTTCATTTTATTGACAGCGGCAACAATCGGCGGATTGGGGCATCACGATGTCTCAGAATTTTTCCGGAATCACCGCACATGCGGTTGATATTCTGGAAATTCAGCAAAGAGGCGGGTAAGCGGTTCGTCAGGTACATGCCAGCTGTGCGGGAGAAGTGAATCGACTTGGGCGGTCGTTACGAGCACTTCTTAGAGCCAGACGCGGAATTTGACGCTGTTGCGATGGCAGACGGCCGCGAAAAAGACCAGCACCGCAAGATGTTTACATCCTGCATCGCTGTCGGCGAACAGCCCATTTTCCCGCCCCGCGGCAATCGGACAAATCACATTTTCCGCCTGATCTTTGTATTTTCAACGGCACGGATGCAAAGGACTTTCCCGACCTGATGTTCAAGGCCGAAGTCAATGCTTCCGAGAACCTGACCTGCAAGCCTTACGAGACCTTTGAAACGGTTCTGGAGACGGGTCGGAAGATGGTGGACGTCGTGCTCAATGAATAGGAAGACGACTACACCGTGGAAAGTGTGGCTGAGACATTTTCCGTTGAAGTCCCCCGTCTCGGCAAGCCTCTGATCGGCGAGCTTGATATGGTAGTTACGGACGGTGCGGATCGGTGCATCGTCGACTTCAAAAACAGCGCAAGCAAACGGCCTCAGGGCAAGGCTGACCTGTCGCTTCGGCCGGGCCGCATACGCCTATGCGTACAGGAAGATTCACAAGATTATATTGCTCCCATTTAAGAAAGTGCTATATTAAGAGAGAAAATCGGAGGATCAGCAATGGGCACGAATCGGAAATGGACGGGCAAGGAAAAGCTTGCAATCGTACTGGAAGGCATGAAGGGCGGAATCCGCCTGAGCGAGCTGTGCAACGAGCACGGAATCAGCCAGGGAATGTATTACAAATGGCGGGATCAGCTTCTGACGGACGGGGCCAAACTGTTTGACCGTGGCGGAATAGACCACGCAAGGGAACGGCTGGAACACGAGAATCGCAAGCTCAAGGAAACGATTGGAGAGCTCACCGTTGAATTAAAAAAAAACGATTGGTAAGGCGGCATAGGATGAACTCATCGGCCAACGAATCTCTGCTTGAACAGATCCGTTCCCTGAAAGGGGAGCACCCATATTGGGGATACCGTCGGATTTGGGCGTATATGAAGTTTATAAAGCATTGCGGCATCAACCGGAAGCGTGTTTGGCGGCTGATGAAGGCTGAGCACCTG
>CAZHPP010000621.1:0-2328 GCA_964534535.1 uncultured Victivallales bacterium
TTTGAGTCCTGCCGAGGGTTCAAGGGGCGAGCAGCCCATTGGAAATGTATTAAAATCTGTCCTTCCGGATCCGGCGGCGGCCGCAGGACAAACGCGGCCTTTTTCTCATGTGACGGCGAAAAAATATTATGTTTTTTTCCAGAGCCATGGCGGCAGGGAAATCGCCCGATGGTTGATTTCGGCGCGGATCTTTCTTGCGTCCGGACACAGCCCCAGCACCAGATTCCAGAACCGTTTCGAGTGGTTCATCTCCTGAAGATGACAGAATTCATGGATCATCACATAGTCCGCCGCATACGGCGGGAAAAAAAGCAGGGCGGCGTTCAATGTCACGACTTTTTTCCGGGTACAGGTCCCCCACGAACGCTGCTGGAGCCCGAACCGGAACCGCTCCACGCCGAATCCGAGCGCTTCTGCAGCCGCCTTTTCCCGGGGAAGAATTTCGCGTTCCGCCTCCTCGATCAGCCATTTCCGCAGGACGGCGAAACAGTTTTCCGGTTCGCCCACCCTTCCCCGCACCTGAATCGTGCTGTCCACGACCGTTTTCGCCCCGATCCAGCAGACGTCCTGCGGAATGTAGACGATGCGGAACGTGCGACCCGTGTACGGCAGGAACAGTTCGGACGGCGGCTCCGAAGTCTTCCGTTCCGCGGAGTCATGAGCGAGTTTTGCGGAAAGATGCGTGAGCCATACCCGGTGCGAATTCACGAAATTCCAGGCGTCCGGAGGGAGCGGTCCGGCCGGATAGACAAGTTCAAACCAGCCGCCCGGCGCCGCCCGCAGGATCATCCTCCGGCAGCGCTCCGATTCCCGCAGACGGAGTTCCAGCGTGCGGCCGTCCGAAAGTCCGACCTTCATCGGCTCCACGGCAGATCACCGGTCCTTCCCGCGCTGCGCCAGACGGTACGCCCGCCATTCCGTGAATGCCGGAACCGCAGCGGCCAGGGCCAGAAATCCGCAGAGCAGCACGAAAAGATCGCCGTACCGGGTATAAAAAGTCATGCCGGGATCGGCCGGAACAGGCACGGTGAACACCACGTCCTTCCGTCCGCGGCTGTCCGGAGACTCCGGGAATACGGTCTGAAGGATGCGTCCGGTGCGGTCGATCACGGCCGAATGGCTGGAGTTTCCGCTCCGGAGCATGGGCAGGCGCGTTTCCACGCAGCGGAACGCCGCATGCGCAAAGTGCTGGGTCGGTTCATTGCTTGTCGGATACCATGCGTCGTTCGCGATCACCAGAAGCATGTTCGCCCCGTTCAGGGCGTGTCCGCGTGAAATTTCGGGGAAGACCGATTCATAGCAGATGGAGATTCCGGCGCGGACATCCGGCAGGATTTCCACCGGACGCAGGCTTCTGCCGGACTTCAGGTTCCGGCCCATTCCCACGAGTTCGCTGAGCATGGGGAATTCATTGCTGTATGGAACATACTCCCCGAACGGCACGCGGTGCACCTTGTAATAGCTGTCCGCCACGGCGCCGCCCGGCTCCTTCAGCAGGAGCGCCCCGTTGTAGACGGCGAAGCCTTCCGGTTCGGAGGGATCCGGTTCGAAATCGATGGAACCGACGAGGAAGGGGACCCTGTACTGTTCCAGAAGTTCGCCCACGCGGCGGCGGTACTGTTCGGCGAAGGGATCGCCGGAGCGGTAGGCGCGCGGCACGGCCGTTTCCGGCCATACGATGATGTCCGGCTTCGATTCCCGGGTCAGGAGCCGACGGCTCAGATCGATGCAGACGTCGAGCGCCTCCTGGCAGCTCTGTTCGTTTCCGAAGCGGCGCTGGGAAAGGTCGCACTGGACCACGCCCGCCGTGAACGGACGGCGCTCCCCGAAGTTCCATTTGTGATAAAGATGGTTTCCGGCCAGCATTGCGGAGGCCAGCAGGAACAGCGAAACGAGCGCCGTCCACGGCCGTTTGTATGCGCGTTCCCGCGCGGCGCAGATCAGGCGCAGCGCCGCCATGGCCAGCCCGAAGTTCACGCAGACCACCACAAAACTGATTCCGTAGAATCCCGTGTATTCGGCAATCTGGATGAGCGGAAGAATCTTCCACTGCGTGACGGCGGCGGCGTTCCAGGGGAGTCCGGTGAAGATCCAGCTCCGCACCCATTCCATCACGCACCAGAATCCGGAGATTCCGAACAGGAACAGCACGGCGGAGAACTGGCGGTTTCCGAACGGTTCCAGACGATCCAGCGTCTGGAAGCCTTCGAGCCGTGCGGAAACCGGATAGGCCGAGTTCCGCCACAGGAACGCCGTCACGGCGCCCCAGACTGCCGTGAACGTTCCCAGCAGCGCGGCCATTCCGAACGGAATGAAAAATTCGATTTC
>CAZHPP010000622.1:0-2324 GCA_964534535.1 uncultured Victivallales bacterium
CCCGAGCGGATCACCCACAACGACACCAAGCTCAACAACGTGATGCTCGACGACGAAACCGGCGAGGCGGTCTGCGTGATCGACCTGGACACCGTGATGCCCGGCGCGAGCATCTACGACTTCGGCGACCTGGTCCGCGCCAGCGTTTCGCCCGTGTCGGAGGATTCCGTCGACCTTGACAAGGTCCTCTGCCGCATGGACATCTACACTTCCCTGACGAAGGGCTTCCTCGACGGCTGCGACGGCTGTCTTACGCGCCGCGAAGTCGAGCTGATGCCGTTCTCCGGTCAGCTGATCGCGTTCGAGCTGGCCGTGCGCTTCCTTACTGATTATCTGCTCGGCGACAAGTATTTCAAGGTCCAGCGCGACCATCACAACCTCGACCGCTGCCGCAACCAGTTCAAGCTCGTCACCGAGCTCATGAAGAACGAAGACAAACTCATGAAAATCACCACGGAATCCGCATAATGAAAAAATCAGACACACCGGCCGGAAATCTTGATGAAATGCGGACCCGGATCGACGGCGTGGACCGTCAGATCCTGGACCTCCTGAACGAGCGCTATTCCATCGTGGGAAAAATCGGCGAATGGAAGGCCGGCCGCGGCATTCCCGTGCATATCCCGGAACGCGAAAAAGCGCTTCTGGACAAACTTTCCAAGCTCAATCACGGCCCCATGACCGATGAAATCCTGCGCTCGGTCTACCGCTCCATCATTTCCGGATCGTACACGCTGGAGCGCAAGTTCTCGATTGCCTATCTGGGCCCCGAGGCCACCTTCACGCATCTTGCCGCCAAGCGTCACTTCGGCCCCGGCGCCGAATATCTCGCCCGCATGAGCATCGACGAAGTGTTCCGGGATGTCGAGTCCGGCGGTGCCGAATACGGCTGCGTCCCCGTGGAAAACTCCACCGAGGGCGTCGTCAACAACACGCTCGACCTTCTGGCCGATTCCGGAACCCGGATCTGCGGCGAAATCAACATGCGGATCCGCCAGTGCCTGCTTTCCAATTCCGATCCGGGCAGAATCCATACGGTCTACAGCCATCCGCAGTCGCTTGCTCAGTGCGGAAAATGGCTGGCCGTGAATCTTCCCGGCGTTCCGCTCGTGCCCGCCTCCAGCAACGCCCGCGCCGCGGAACTCGCCTCCCGCGAACCGAACGCCGCGGCGATCGGCAGCGCGCTCGCCGCCGACGTCTACGGCCTCAAGCTCGCCTTCGAGGACATTGAGGACAATCCGGAAAACACCACGCGCTTCCTCGTGATCGGGCGTCAGACCTGCGCCGCGACCGGCGGCGACAAGACCAGCGTCTGTTTCGCCGTCAAGGACCGCGTCGGCGCGCTGTACGACTGCCTGCTTCCCTTCAAGAAGCATGGAATCATGCTCACCATGATCGAAAGCCGTCCTTCCAAGCACCGCAACTGGGAATATCTCTTCTTCGTCGACATGCTCGGACACGAATCCGAGGAGCGGATCGCCTCCGCACTGAAGGAGCTGGAGGAGCCGTCCAGTTCCGTGAAGGTCCTCGGCAGCTATCCTGCCGCGGTCAGAGAGTCTTCCGGACGCTGAAACCACCCCCGAAAGGGAACAAAAAATGTATTCCGCCATCATCTGCCGCTATCATGAAATCGCCACCAAGGGCGACAACCGCCACATGTTCGAGGAAAAGCTCATCGACAACCTGCGGTATCAGTGCTCGAAGCTCGAAAATGCCAAATATTCCCGCGTGCGCGGCAGAATCTACATCCGGAAGCGCGACGGGATCGACTTCACCGGGCCGGAGCTCGCCCTGATTCACGACGGGCTTTCCCGCTGTTCCGGTCTGGAAAGCTACTCTCCCGCGCTCGAATGCGCCCCGGAAATGAATGCCATTCTCGACAAGGTCGAGCAGAGCGCCCGGGACTGTTTCGAGCGTGAGATCGCGGCGAACGGCCGCGCCGTCTTCCGCATCCGCGCCCGCCGCAGCGTGAAGGACTTTCCTCTGGATTCCCGCGGAATTGAAATCCAGGCCGCCACGCGGATCGAAAAAATGTTCGGCGAAGACAAACTTAAAGTCGACCTTTCCGACCATGCGAAGATCACCATCGGAATCGAAGTCCGCGACGTGAACGCGCTCGTCTACTACGATGCCTATCCCGGCTGCGGCGGACTTCCCGTCGGCAGCAACAGCCCCGTGCTTGCCCTGCTTTCGGGCGGAATCGATTCCCCCGTTGCCTGCAGGATGATCATGAACCGCGGCTGCCGCGTGGATTTCCTCACGTTCCACAGCTATCCTTATACGCCGATGGAGTCGCTCGACAAGGTCCGCAAGATTGCGGCGAT
>CAZHPP010000623.1:0-2315 GCA_964534535.1 uncultured Victivallales bacterium
TACGGGCCGTTTACCACCTTGTCAAGTTGTCCAACTTTTCGGGAGGAGCGCAGTTTACACCGGAACTCCTGATGCGGGTTTATACGCCGGATCGGGCATTGATTGCAACCGGCGGTGAGTACGTCTTATCTGTTCCTCGGCATTACGCAATGCTGTTTTCTGGTCATGAAGCTGGAAGGGAAAACGGCAAAAATGCGTCGTCATTTCGGTCGTGACGCTTGTGGTCGACGTTCTGCTTGATATTTTCCTGATTTACGGTCTGGCGGGTGTGCCGAAATTCGGCGCGGTCGGATCGGCGTATTCCACGGTTGCCGTGGAATTGGTCGCGCCCGTCTGGTGCATCGCGGAATCCTGTCGGGGGAACAGCGTCCGTCCGGACCTGACCGGCTTCCGGTGGTCTTCTCCCGTTGTCACAAGAGATTTATTTAGAATCGCGCTTCCGATGCTCGGCAGTTCGGTTGCGTGGGGGCTGGGCTTTTCGATGCACTCACTGATTATGTGGCATTACGGTTCCGATGCGACCGCCGCCGCTTCCATTGTGTCCGCCGCACAGGAATTGATCACCTGCGTCTGCAAGGGAGTTTCCGCCTGTGCGGGAATCATGGTGGGAAAACTGCCGGGACAGAATCTTTTTGAACGGGCGAAAGAATATGGAAAACGATTTTCGCATATCGCGTTCTCGGTCTGCGGAATTCATATGCTTTTGTTGTGCATTCTTGCGCCAGTCATCACCGAATTCTTCATTCTGTTGGAAACATCGAAACACTATTTGGTCATCATGCTCATTTTCAGCGCATTTTATGTGTTTGCCTATTCCATCAATACGGTCATCGTCTGCGGCGTGTTTCCGGCGGGCGGAGATTCACGCTATGATGCAATCAGCGTATTCTTCGCGTCATGGTGTTTCGCCCTGCCGCTGGCCCTGGCCGGACCATTCCTGTTCAAATGCCGGTTCTCGTCGTGTATATCCTGATGTGCGCGGATGAAATCGTCAAGCTGTCGTGGATTTATCCCCGTTGCCGGAAATATCTGTGGCTCAAAAATCTGACACGGAAAAGCGTAGAAAAAGCATGATTATCAATACCGGCGGGTGGACGCGGTATGATCGGCTGATCATCTCTCCCCTGTGCGGATGATGCCGCAGATCAGGATCAGCAGTGCAGGGACGGAGAAAGCCACATATGTGAGGAATGCCGCATTCCATGACTGATGCCGCGCCGCAGCGTTCGCGTTCGGTGGCTATCCCGCACAGACCATCAGCCGCTTTGCGCGGGAACCTGCATCCCATTCTACAGGCAGCGTCACGAGCGTAAACAGCACCGTTATATTGCTATAAACCTTCCTGCGGAAATTGCAAGTTCCGAAATGGACTTTGTCCGGCGTTCTGACAGCCGTGCAGAGGAGCTCGGCGGGAAAATTATTCCGAGAAGACCGTTCTCCGGTTGACAAGATGACAAATTCATGCTAGTTTTATCCAATGTCCGCGTTCCGTTAATCCTGATCGGTTGCGCAATTAAAAAAGGCGGATGCACCCTGCCTGACAACTCGCACGCCGCAGATTTCTGATGAAAAATCTGAATCGGCGGCATGGATTCTGCCTTGCCTGACAGATATCCTGATGCAAATAAATGAAAGGGGCTGAAATGAAAATTCGCTGGAACTCCATGCTTTCATGGACATCCGTCCTGCTTCTGTTGAGCGGATGCGCAGCCGCGCCGGGGGTAATCCCGCCGGAAAACACATCCGGCGGAGCGGCCGCAGTCGCCGGAAAGCTGAATGTGGCAGATTCGCCGTATTTCCCCGCATGGGATTTCTATCATGCCAGTCCGAGCCGGACGCTTTTGAAGCTGGAACACTTCAAGACCTGTCAGCAAAGCACCGAATCCACCTGCGGGGCGGTCTGCGCACTGATGACGCTCGAATGGTTCGGAATGTCCGGAGCGAAGGAAAGCGAACTTGCCCGGGAACTGGATATCCGGTACACGGACAATCCCCGTCCGGACGGCGGCTATGGCTGCCTGACTTCCTCTCTGCATCAGTTCTTTCAGCGGCGGGGCTTTGCGGTGCGGAGTTCGCTGGATTGCCGGAACAAAGACGGAAAAACTTTTGCAGTTGCGGAGGCTTTTTCCGAATTTCTGCAAAACGCGATCCGTTCCCGGACCGTGGTGCTTCTGGAAAACGTCGCGTGGGGCGGACACTGGGTCATCCTGATTGGCTATGACACGATGGGAACAGCGGACATCGGCGATGATGTGCTGATTTTCGCAGATCCCTACGATACCTCCGACCACTGCCAGGACGGATACGTCATCAAG
>CAZHPP010000624.1:0-2314 GCA_964534535.1 uncultured Victivallales bacterium
ACAGGGAAAGCAATGGAACACAATATGGAGCTTGGCGTTTTAATCCGAGATGGAGCACTTCCAAAACAGTTGGCAAGCCATCTTTATGGATTAATTACCGAGAAAATAATTTCTCCAATAAGAGGTGCTTAATTTACGTTAATTGGTAGGATAGGAACCGTATAAACAACAATTTTGGCGGAGAATTTCCGGCCTATAAGGCGGGGAACGGAGAAAAGTTGTCTATAAGGTCTCGCTACTCCAGGGGATCGTCTGCCTGCCGCTGCTGCCGTTCCTGTTCCCGAAATCCCTGACGGGGGAACTCCTGCTGCCGTTTCTCGGCTGGCTTCTGGTCTGGACGGCGGTGTTTTCGCTCGGACAGCTCAGTTTCTTCATTGCGCTCCGGCGGATGGAGTCGAGCCGGATGTCGTCGCTTCTGGGACTCAAGATCGTGGTGCTTTCGTGCATTTATGTCCTGGTGATGCGGATTCCGCTGTCGGCGGGGCAGTGGACGGCGGTGATCCTTTCCGCGGCCGCGGCGGTGTGGATGAACTGGAGCGGAGGAAAGCGCGTGACCGCGGGCGGACTCGCCTGGCTCGCCGCCACGCTCGTCTTCTACTCCCTGACCGACATCGTCCTCACGCATCTCATGAAGATGCCCACGGAAGATTCCATGATTCTGAACGCCTTCGGAATCTCTTCGGCATGCTATGTCCTGCTCGGGATCCTGAGCCTGCCGTTCCTGTATCGGTACCGTCCCAGCATGGGGCAGGTCAGGGCGGTTGCGCCGTTCACTGCGGTGTGGTATTTTTCCCAGCTGACGCTGTTCGTCTGCTTCGGGGCGATCGGACCGGTGTTCGGCAACGTGATCCAGTCGGCGCGCGGGGTCATTTCGGTGTTCCTCGGAATGGCGCTCATGCATTTCGGCATGGCGAAGCTCGACGCAAAGCTCAGCCGGAGCATGTGGGTCCGCCGCATTCTGGCCTCGGTCCTGATGGCCGCGGCCATCATCCTTTATTCGCTCTCCCGCGCAAGGTAAAAAAATCCCGGCGGGGATTTGAATGCCTGCCGGGATTCTTCGCGGAAGCTGTGCTTCCGTGTTCTCAGTCGTTCCAGGCGGTGTTGCCCAGAAGTCCCTGAACGTACCAGACCGGCTTGTATCCGGCTTCCGCCGCGAGCTTTGCCGAGAGCTCCACGCGTTCGAGGTGGTCCGGAATGTAGTTGAAGTAGCGCGGGAACGAATACTGTTCATGCGTCATGAGGCACATGAGGTCGGTATCGTCCGCGGCGGCCTTCTTTATGTCGGTGCGGATTTCATCCTTGGTTTCGAGGTTGCAGCAGGCGGCGGAAACGCCGAGGAAAATCTGGTTCCGGCTGTCGTAGAAGACTGTTTTCGCCTTCACATAGTGGCCGACGTCCTGCTCGTAATAGAACCCGATGTCGCTGGTCGGAACCGAAGGCGCCTTCTCGCCGACGTAGGTGAGACAGTTGATGAATGCGCCCTGCAGGAGGTTCATGCCGCGTTCCTTGAGCACGTGGAAGGAGGTCGGGGGGCACATTCCCCAGTGGATCACGACCGGCGGAGTGAAGGTGTCCTTCCCGGCGAAGCGGACGATTTCCTTCTTGACGAGGTCGTAGTCGGCGGCGAGCTTTTCGGCGGTGGCGTGCTGGTAGGGGCGGTCCGGAAATTCGGAATACGCATGGAAGGCCAGACGGAGCCAGTCGGAGTTGTCTTTCCATTCGCCCTTCCATGTGTCGGGCATGGCGCTCATCTCGAAGGGGGTGTGGTCATTGCGGTAGAAGCAGTTCAATGTGAATTTCGTGCCGTATTTGTCATGGATCTTCTTGAGGGCCTTCAGATAGAACTGGTCGAAGAGGGATTTCGGCCTGTCCTTGGCAAGGTCGGTCAGGAAGAAACTGTTGTCGTCGATGAAATAGTTATAGCGCTTGAAGGATTTCTTGTCCCAGACGAGCGTGATCCTGCGTTCAAGGATTCCGAAATTGTCGAGCGCAGTCACGGTGACGGTATTGATCTTTTTCGTGAGCAGGATTTTTGCCTTGAACTGACGGTCGCAGCGTTCGACGGGAGCTCCGTCGACGGTGACGACCGCATCGGGTTCGGCAAGACCTTCGAGGGTGAACTCGAGACCTTTTGCCGTCTCTTTGCCGTGGTTGTGGTTCAGTACGGCGCCGTTTCTGACATTTGTGATTTCCAGCATGATGGTTTTCTCCCTGACTTTCAGACGATCCGTGCTGCGGAATCCGGTCCGGAACCGCATGGATTCACGAATCTTTTCTTCGATACCATATTGCAATCTGCCGGAAATGCAATATG
>CAZHPP010000625.1:0-2287 GCA_964534535.1 uncultured Victivallales bacterium
TGAACTCTCTTTCCAAGTCAGTGCCATTTTGGCAGTCTTGTCCGATTGCCGAATATCGTCGAAGAGGCTTATATTTTCCCGGAAGCTGTTTGCATTTGCCGCGGAACGGCGCTATCTTAACCGGATCATATCACGAAAGGTTTCCCATGAAAACGAGTCTGCTGTGCACCGTCTGCTTCGCAAAGAACGCCGTCACGATCGCGAAGAAAGTGACCGGCGACCCGGCGCTCCAGGAAAGAATCGTCCGGCAGGCCATGACGGAATCCGCCGCTTTCGACTACAGCGTTCCGCCGCCTGAAATTGCCCGGAACATCACGCGGATCGCCGTGGAGCTTTCCGGCACGGAAGACCCCTACCTTGCGGAAAAAGACGCCTCAACGGAACTCGCAAAACGGCTTCTGAAGGGCGTGCTTGAATCGGGAAAAGTCAGAAAGGACAATTTCGAGTCGCTCGTCCGCCTTTCCGCGGCGGGCAACATCATCGACTTCGGAGTCGACACGGAATTCGACTTTTCCAAAGCCGTGCAGAGCGTGGAAACGGCCTTCACCAAGCCGGTGGACACGGCCGCCGTCGCCCGGCTTGAACAGGCCATGGCGCGCGCACGGAAAATTCTCTTCATCACCGACAACTGCGGCGAAGCCGTCTTCGACCGGATGCTGGTCGAATTGTATCGGGAGAAAGTAGTGCTTGCGGTGCGCGGCAGACCGATCCTGAACGATGTCACGCGCAGGGAAGCGAAGATGTCCGGACTCGATGCGGCCGTTTCCCGCATCATTGACACGGGCGACTGTACGCCGGGAATCTCTTTCCGGCATTCGTCGCCGGAATTTCTGCAGGAATTCCAGTCCGCGGACCTTGTGATTGCCAAGGGGCAGGGCAACTTTGAAACGCTGACGGGATGCGGAAGACCGCTTGCCATGCTCTTCATGGCAAAATGTCCGGCCGTCTGCCGGGAAATCGGGGCGAAACTCTACTCGCTCCAGGTGCACACGGAAAATCTGTAACGGGGCGGAATCCGTTCAGAACCTGCCCGGTTCGAACGGTGTTTCATCGCCGATGGATTCCAGTCTGGAGGCAAAGAACTTCAGGGCTTCTGCCCGGTCGCAGTCGTTCATGTGCGCGGGCGCGAAAACAATGTTCGGCCGCAGAACGCTGAAGCCGACGAACTGAAGGATTCCGCGCTGGACCGGACGCAGGATTCCATTGATGTCGCCGTTCTGCCCGCCCTTGACGTATGCCGCGGACGGCGCACCCGTCGTGAGCGAAAGCATGGCGCGCTTTCCGGCAAAGCGGCCCGTCGAATACATATGCGAACCGTCGTAAATCCTTTTGAAGGCGAACACGCGCTCGACCCAGCCTTTCAGGGGGGAGGGCAGGCCGAACCACCAGAGCGGGAACTGCATCAGAAGCAGGTCGCACCATTCGAGCTTGCGCATTTCGTCCTCGAGGAAGGGGGCGAACGAATTTGTTTCCGCTGCGCGTTTTTCCTCCATCTGCTGGCGGAAGACGCCGCAGTCGGCGACCGAGCAGTAGGCGCTCCGTCCCGGCCGGCTGTCAAACTTCATTGCGTTCAGGTCGGAACAGCGGATTTCGCAGTGTTTCCGGACAAACGTTTCCTTTGCCGTTTCAAACATTGCATGGTTGAAACTTTTTGGCTCGGGATGATAATAAACGATGAAGACTTTCATGAAGAAACGCCCTCCCCGGCGCTTCTTCATTTGACAGGACAAATCCCCGGAAAGTTCCGCAGGGAGATTATTGCTTTTTCGACCATTTGCCGTCGGGGCCCTGGATCATGGTCCCGAAGGGGGAAGACTCCATGGCCCGTTTCGCGGTCCAGCGCTGGATGATGAACTCGACCGTGGCGTTTTCCCGCTTTGCGATGTTCTGGAAGAGCGCGGTGCGGTCCGTATTTTCAGCGGCGAGAACATCCGTCATGGCAGACTTTGCCGCGGATTCCGCGGGCGGCTGGAGCATTTCGAGCATGCCGTGATTGTTTTCTCCGACGGCGCCCAGTCTTTTCCATTCGATGATCTGGGGACGGCGCGCAAGGAAGCGTTCGCGGCGGGCCGCGCGTTCCGGGGACATGGCGCTGTTTTTCGTCTGGCTGTTCTTTTCGCTGAGCGCATCGGCGAGCGCCTGGTCGACCTTGACGTTGACGTTGAGGTCGATCTGGATCGGCTTGACGGTGATTTCATTTTCCGTGCGGATCGGCGAACAGCCGGGAGCCGCCGCAAGGATCATTGCGGAACAGAGGGATGCTGCGGGAAGGGTGGAATGCTTCATC
>CAZHPP010000626.1:0-2284 GCA_964534535.1 uncultured Victivallales bacterium
CATTTCCACACCGGAAAGCGCGCTCATCAGAACCGGGCCGCCGCGCCAGTAGGCGTCGCGGTAACAGATGCTGAAAAATTTGGAAATGTCCGACGGATCGCTTCCGATCAGATACGATTCCAGGTCATGAATCGCGGCCTGTACGGTCAGTTCCCTGTACTCAAGGGTGGCTTCGCCCCAGCCGTGAATTCCGGAATCCGTGTCAATCCTGACGAATACGAAGTTTGTGCGGAAACAGTTGCAGATAAAAGTTCTGACGGATGTTATTTTCATGGTTCGTAATACATTCCCCCGCTGACGTTTATGGTAGCGCCGGTGACGTAGCCGTTTTTGACAACGAAAAGCACGGCATCGGCTATCTCTGCGCTTTCCGCGCCGCGGCGCATGGGGATCGCGGCCATTTCCATGGTCTTCTTTTCGGGTGAAAGCCGCCTGTCGATGTTTTCCGTCACGACCATTCCGGGACATATCGAGTTCGCCGTGACGTTGTGCGGCGCGCCGTTGTCGGCGAACGCGCGCGTCAGCGAGTGCATGCCGGATTTCGACGCCGCGTAGGCGATGGTGTTCATTTCCGCAGGCCGGAACGCGCGTACCGAGCTCATGTTGACGATGCGCCCGTAACCGCGTTTGCACGCGCGCGGGAAGAATTCCCACGAACAGAGAAAGGCTCCCTTGAGATTGACGTCGATGACGCGCGAGAACCATTCGCCCTCCGAGACGGTGTCGTTCCTGAGCCACGGGTCAAGCCTGGCATTGTTGACGAGGATGTCGAGATCGCCGATTTCGCCGAACATCTTTTTGACAGCGGATTCATCCGAAACATCGCACGGCATTGCGAAAGCCTTGCCGCCGGCGGATTTGATTTCTTCGACAACGCTTTCGGCCTTTTCGATGTGATGCGCACAATTTACCGCGACTTCGCATCCTTCGGCTGCGAGGGCCTTCGCAATGACGCGGCCGATTCCCTGCGATGCGCCGGTGACGAGCGCCCGTTTTCCTTTCAGTGCTTCTGACATTTCAGACTCCTTCCGTATTTCTTTTAATTATAGGCTCTGTTCTGCATGATGACTGATTTTAATCCAATGGGCTGCTCGCCCCTTGAACCCTCGGCAGGACTCAAGGAGCCCTGCGCCTGCGCAAAAAATCATTTTTTGCGCTTATTTTCCTATCGACATCTGTTGACCGGGGGCAGACTTCCGTTTTCCTTCCTGGCCCCCCAAATCCATGAAAAAGCAGTAAACGTTCAGTACATGGCCTAATTATATCATGCCGGCGGCAGTTCCGCAATAACAATAACGTGCCGAAAAGTATTGATAAAATGCCATAATAAAGTAATATTCTTTAATTTATGCCGTTAAGATATTGTTTAAATGCCGCTTGACATTGCATTATGCCGCAGTATATTTGCAGCATTATGGAACTTCACGGGATAAAGACTTCTGAACTCTACATACCGCTCACGCAGGAACGGAGAATACGCATTCCGTGGCGTCTTGAAGGCGTCGGGAAACTTACTACTCCGCCTGAACTCGACTACGATTTTGCCGACCACGGCAATCTGGAGTTCTGCCTCAGACTCAGTTCTCCGGAAGAATACGCGGAGGACATTGTTGGCGAACAAGTCTTCCGGAGCACATTCCCGCACCTGTTCATCAAGCAGCCGCACCGCAGACACCGCTACAAGGTCAGAGGCGCAAGAAACGCAGTATTCTTCATCTATCCGTCTTCGGCTGAAGAAGTTTTCAAGGCGCATGGAATGAATCTCGACGATGCATCGGTTGAATTTGAATTGACTCCTGGACTTCGCGAGATGCTGGAAGAGTTCAATTCTCTGTTTGAAAGATCGCAGGAACCGGGTTCGGCGGAACGGTTCGATCTTCTGTGTTTCCGGATTCTGGAAAATATATTTTTACAGGATGCTTCGGGCGATAAAAATTCGGATGATGAAAACAGAAT
Organism: uncultured Victivallales bacterium; assembly: GCA_964534535.1. Classification (GTDB taxonomy): domain Bacteria; phylum Verrucomicrobiota; class Lentisphaeria; order Victivallales; family UBA1829; genus CAZHPP01. The sequence continues at coordinate 1,957 of CAZHPP010000626.1, forward strand.
CCGTGCCGCAGCATCGTATCTTCAGTTCCATTTGAACCTTCCGCTGAAGATTGACGGACTCTGCGAACGCTTCGGCATGTCGCGGCGGAACATGTTCCGATATTGGAAAAAAATTTACGGAATGCCGCCGGCGGCCTATTTTTTCGAACTGAAGATGCGCGAGGCCGCGCGACTGCTTTCGACGCGCCATTTCCGGATCAAGGAAACTGCGTCCATGCTCGGCTTTGAGAACACGGCATATTTCATCCAGGCGTTCCGCCGCAGATATGGAACGACTCCGGCAAGATACCGCACGATGCATATCAACAGAAATGTTTGAAGGTAAAAA
>CAZHPP010000627.1:0-2278 GCA_964534535.1 uncultured Victivallales bacterium
ATCTTTGTTTCGGAAATCTTGCGGATTGCGTTCTGAAGTTCTTCCGCGGCATAACGCGTGGATTTGTATGCGTCTTTCGCCAGAACGATTTCGATTTCAGCCTTCCCCGGCAGAAATTCCCTGATGGTTTTGGTTCCGATCCTGATGGATCTCTGCTGACGGCTGTCGCCGTAGAACGGTTTTTCGCCGGGACGCCACGGCTGCAGTCCGGGGAACGGTTTTGCCCCCAGCACGGCGCAGGAGAGAAGAAGCGTTGTCAGTGCAAAAGTTTTCATGTGATTTCCTTCCGGTTGTTGATGAAACTTTATTAAATTGCGTGTTGTTTTGATTGTGCGGATGCCGATCCGGGATCACCAGGAGTTCTTCTGTCCGTTGAAGAGCCAGAAACTTTGTTCCCTGTCCCGCGGAATTTTTGTCTTTTCAACCGCGCTGACGTTCCCGCCGACGAAGAGGACATTGTTCCTTTTCCCCGGATGCGGCTGGGCTGCGTACCGGTCTGTGTCCGAGCCGCTCACATAGCCGATATTGAGCGTTTCGAGAATATGCGCGTTGCGGCTCGGATAGCGCACTTTGTTGATCTTGTAAATGCCGTTCAGATAATATTCGTTCAGGCCGATGAACATTACAACCCCCGTACTCCAGGTCAGGCCTGGGAATTCAGCAAGTTTCCGTTCAGGACAGGCATATTTGCAAAGACGTCGTCTGGTATCAATGAAAGGATATCTCCATCCCCCAAGGCATCCGTCATAGTCGATTCCGAGATATTTTCCCAGCAGTCCCGCAGTCTGACTCGTTAGATAGAAACCTTTGCGCGTATCGCTGTATGTGAGAGTGTTCCAGTACGGCAGGACATAGTCGTCGTTGTCGTTCGTGTACTGGAGACATGCCTTTCCGATGCTGCTCATGTTTCCCACGCACTGGATGGCCCTTGCGGAACTCCGCGCTTTCTGCAGGGCGGGCAGCAGCATGCCGGCGAGAATGGCGATGATGGCAATGACGACGAGGAGCTCTATTAATGTAAAATTGAGGTTGCGGAGCCGGAGGGAGGAACCATCCCTTTCATGTTTGGCCGACCGGCCGGAACGATTGCCGTCCCGATGAATTGCACATGCAAAGAGCTTTGTCTTCAGAAAATGCTTTCCCATAACCGTTACCCTTTCGTTGAGGAGGTTGGTGTAATATGATTGCGGCTTGTAATGACAATGCCGGCAAGTTTCATGTTTTCAGCGTCCGGTGCCGCGGAAACAGTCCGCAGGACAAAGCGTCCGATGCCGGGCGGAACCGTGCCTATGTTGGAAAACGTCCGCGAATAATATCCGGGCAGAGACTTGTCTTTCCGCAGTCCGGAACGGATGATTTTTCCGGCGAATTCCGCTTCCACTTCACGGTCGCCGTGCCATTCTCCGCTGTGGGCCATGCACTCGGTTATCACGGACACTTCGAATTCTTCCTTTCCGGAGAGTGAAATATCCCATGCGATGCCGTCGCCGGGATGATTCCAGAAGACAAGCGAACCGTCGTCGGACAGACGGCATGCGTCCTTTTGTACGGGAACAGCCGCGTCAGTCTTGTTCAATATGACGCCGTTCGCGGGAGCCAGTGCCAGGACTCCGTTCTGCGGATAGAGTCCGGATCTGATCCTGACCGGGCCGTCAAACCTGATCCGGACCACGCGCAGTCCGTCGCTTGCGGCGGAGCAGGGGAACACGGTGATGTCGGTTCCGTTCTGTTCAAACCTGCACGAGGCGGAAACGGCCTTCGGAAGGATGCCGGAAACTTTTACGGGACCGTTCCAGTCGCGGCGCAGCGCCATCTGCAGGGTATTCCCGGAAACGGTGCACCATCCCCATGGCGGTTCTGTGCTGAACGGCGACGGAAGGGTGCGGCCGATCCGGTATTTCGTGCTTCTGCGCCAGCGTCCGAGTTCAGCGAGCACGTCCAGCGCCGGCTCGGGAAGGCGTCCGTCCGGACGAGGCCCGATGTTCAGAAGGTAGTTGGCGTCCAGGCTGTTGATCCTGACGAGCGAGGATTCAACCGATGCCGAATCCTGCCACGAATGGTCGTCCCATTTGAAGCCCCAGGTATGGTTCAGCGTGTTCGGCGATTCCAGCACGAATCTGACGGACCTGTTTGCCGGATGCTGGTTGTCCCCGAGGCTTCCGAAATCGCCCTGTCCCCAGCCGATGCGGCTGCTGATAAGACATCCCGGCTGATTTTTTTTGACGAATCTTCTGATGTCCTGGGACTGTTCCTTTGAAATGACGTAGGAACAGTCGAA
>CAZHPP010000628.1:0-2267 GCA_964534535.1 uncultured Victivallales bacterium
CGCCGGAGCGGAATCCGGCTTCGGAACGGTCTTCGCCGCCGGAGCGGAATCCGGCTTCGGAACGGTCTTCGCCGCCGGAGCGGAATCCGGCTTCGGAATGGTCTTCGCCGCCGGAACCGTTTCCGGCACGGGGAGCGGCCGGGGAATGACCGGTTTTACGGCAGAAGGCGTTTCCCAAGGCTTCAGAGGAACCGCATGCGGCGTTTCCCTGTGAAAATAGAGGAATACGGCCATGGCCGCCGCGGCAAGGATCAGGATCACGGCAGCGGCCGCAATGTATTTCCACCCGGAGCGCCGCGGGGGCAGTGTTTCCGCGGCCAGGCGCTTCCGCAGTTCCTCCACGGAGGGTACGGGATTTTCCTGATCCGTCAGAAGGTTGTAAAGCTGGATGACTTCCGCGTTCCTTCCAAGCGTCATGGAGAACGGAAGGATCGGAAATCTGTTCGGCGGAAGTCCGCTCAGGGCGCAGAAAAGAACCTTTCCGAGCGCATAAAAGTCGTCCTGCGCGCGGTATTTGCGTTTTCCGTTCAGCACGTCGGGCGGAAGGAATCCAGGCGTTCCCGCGAGCGAGGCGTTCCGATTCGGAGTCACCATGCCGATGTCGCCGAGCACGGCGCGGCCATTGATCCAGAGAATGTTGTCAGGCTTGATGTCCCTGTGGAGCAGACCTTTCGAGTGCAGAAGTTCGAGTCCGTTCAGGAGTTCGCCGGACATCCTGAGAATGGAATCGGGGGAAAGTCTTTTCTTTTTTTCGAGGCGGGCTCCGAGGGTATCGGGGAGATAATCGGACTCCGTGCCGAGATTGTCGGCGGCGTCCATGACGTAGAACAGGGAGTCTGCCTCCTCGCCGACGTGATAGATGCGCATGAGGTTCAGGTGGCGGCAGTTCTGCTGATAGACGATGAGCCCCTTCAGCTCCTGCCGCCGGACGTTTTCCATTCCGCCGATGACCTTGAGCGCGAACCGTTCCCCTGTGATCACGTTCGCCGCAAGGAACACCGTTCCGTAGGAACCGGAGCCGCACTCTTTCAGGAGACGGTATCCGGCGAGCGTGTCACCTGGATGAAACATCAAGTGTCAGCTCCGGATCGGCCGCGTTGAGGCGTTTCACGATTTCCTTCATGATGGCGGTGCATCTGCTTTTTGCCAGATAGACGTTTGCGGAAGTCATGTGGAGGACGCTGCAGACATCGTCAAGCGGTCTGTTCTGGAGTCCGAAAAAGAGAAACGCCTGAAAATTTTTTGCGCTGACCCGCTGCTGAAGTTCTTCCAGAGCCTCGTTCCAGACGATTTTCCGCCATTCGTCCATGAATTTCGATTCGAAAGGGTCTTTCTCCTCGATCGGGTCGGCGGAGAGATTCTTCTGCTTTGCCTGTGAACGGATCATGTCCACGGCCTGGCTGCGGATGACCATGGCAAAATAGGAACGGAACTTGACCTGGCCTTCGCGGTATTTGAAGTTTTTCCCGAAGGAAAAGAATCTCAGCATGACGTTCTGGACAAGGTCGTCGCATTCCGTGCTGTTGAAGCGGTAGAGCGAACCGATGTCCCGGATGATCTGGGAATACCGCTGGTAAAATTCCTCCCAGGAGACTTCGTCCCCGTTCCGTACTTTTTCCAGGAGAGTCCTGTGTGTCGACGGATACTGCATGCCATTCCTCCGCAAACCGTAAAAAACTTGTATTTTTTTCAATCAGAAGATCGTGCTGAACCATAGCAGGTTACAATAAACCGCAGTCCCGGAAATTGCAAGTCCTGAATTGAAGTCCATCTGGCGGTCAGCATGAGATTGCGGTCTTCTTTCCCGTGACAGAGCATGCCGGACCGGCTCATTTCTTCCGGTGTTCCGTCATGGCGCGGCTGGCGGCAATCAGATCCGTGATCTCCCCGTCGGGGACGGTATCGTCGAGCAGGACCGAGATCCAGTGCACTCGGTTCATGTGATAGGCGGAATGATAACCGCGGCGCGTCAGCAGGAGCCGAATCCGTTCCGGATCGGCTTTGACGTTGAGAATTTCAACGGCGCCCTTCGGCCGGCCGACTCTGGTTCCGTCGACGTTCATCAGGAGGGCATACCATTTCCGGTTTTCCGCATTGCGGAAGACTCCGTAGCCGGGATACTGGTCGTTCCATGGATCGTCGGTCGTTTCCCGGAACATGGATTTCACGGCTGCGGCGATTCGTCCGGTCTGGGCGAAAATATACCGCTTTCCGGTAAAACAGTGCGAACGGATCTCTTCAAGCAGCAGAACACAGCATTGACGCAC
>CAZHPP010000629.1:0-2267 GCA_964534535.1 uncultured Victivallales bacterium
GACTCAAAGAGCCCTGCACCCTGCGCAAAAAATCAATTTTTTGCGCTCGTTTTTTGTCGACGTCTGCCGACCAAGGGCAAACATCCGTTTTTCCCCCTGGCCCCCCGAATCCCTGAAAAAAACAGTCAAGATTTTGTACACAGCCAAAAAAAATGGAAAACGGGTCTTGACAATAACGTTGTTATGTGATATAATATATTCAGATAACAACGTTATTACAAAAAATCGGAATGGAAACGGAGTTCAGCCTGTGGTTACGATCAAGGACATTGCACGGGAGGCCGGGGTAAGTTTTTCCACGGTTTCCGTGACGCTGGGCAACCGCGGCACAAAGATTCCGCTTGCATCGGCGACCCGGGAAAAGGTCCTCGCCGCGGCAAAGAAACTGGGCTACCGCCGCAACGCGATCGCGGAACAGATCCGGACAGGGAAAACCCATACCGTTTCCTTCGTCACGCCCGATCCCGACCAGGAGTATATCAGCAAGATCCTGCTGGGAGTGATGGAACACGCAGACACGCTGGGATATTCCGTCAAGATCTGCAGGACCGGATTTGCCTGCCGCAGAGAATATTACGACCGGATGCTGGAAATGCGTCAGGATGCGATCATTGTGGCGGGCGAAGTTCCGGAACAGGAATATCTGGTGGATTCGGCGCATCAGATTGGAATTCCGGTCGGCTGCGCCGACTGCAAGATCGATTCCGGATTTGACGTGTGCGTCTATACGGATTCGGAAGACGGCGAATATGCTGCGGCGGACTACCTTTATGAAACAGGATACCGGAAGTTTGCATTTCTTTCGGACGAATCCGGTACTTATCATTATGTGGCGGCTCGGCGGCAGGGATTTGAGAAGGCGCTTTCCAGACACGGGATTTCCGGAACGGTTGTCGACGGCAAGGACCGGATTCCGGATTTTCTCCGTTCGGCGGAAAAAGGGACGGCGGTCTGCTGCTCGTCGGATTATATCGCATTGAATTTCATCATGCAGGCGCTGCGGGCCGGTTTCCGTGTTCCTGAGGATATTGCCGTGATCGGATTCGGAGACCTGGCGTTTACGGAGTTTTCCGAACCGTCGATTTCAAGCGTTTCACAGAATTTCCGTCTCCTCGGAAGCACGGTTGCAGAGCTGCTGATTCAGAGAATCGGAAAACCGTTTTCCCCTGTAAAGACGACTGTTCCTACAACGATCATAAAGATGGAATCCACAAAAGGAAGGGTGACAAGAACATGAAAATGGGCAATTCGCGCGTGAAAATTTTCACATTGATCGAACTTCTGGTCGTAATCGCCATCATCGCCATTCTGGCCGGGATGCTTCTGCCCGCGCTGAACAAGGCAAGAGACAGGGCCAAGACCATCTCCTGCACAAGCAACTACAAGCAGTGCGGGTACATCAACGCACAGTATCTTGCAGACTACAGCGGATACATTTATTCCTATATGACGACATGGGAAACATCTCCCCTCCGCTGGTATATGCTGCTCTGTGACAAACTCCCTTATTACAAACCGAACGCATATATGAGTCCGGGCCAGATATTCTGCTGTCCGGCGACACAATATGGATACGGATACCGGGTCGGCAATCAATACATGAATGCAGGGATGAATGCCGACCTCGGATTCTGCAAGCTGGAAAAGATGAAGCGTCCGTCGCTGATGGTAACGCTTGCCGACACATACAATTTTTACTTTACCGGGAGCGGTACGCAGGCGTGGTCCGTAAATCGTCCGTCCACCCGCACCGTTACAGGAGCCGGAATCGCGTTCCGGCATAATGGAACATCCACGATGATCCTGTATGGAGATCAGCATGTCGCCCCCATCACCAGGAACAAAGCAGACAGTCAATGGCTGAATCTGAACTCTCTTTCAACCCTGTACGCATTCAATTTTACATATAACGCCGAACGCTGAAGAAGGAATTGTCTCATGATGCCGCACCTCTCTGTCCCCATGCTGTCCGCTGTTCTGCTGATCTTCCGGATCGGTCTCCCGGCAGCGGAACTGCTTCCTGACAGGAATTTTCAAGTTCCGGCAAGATGGAACTTGCCTGCCGTGATGGGAAAGGAATTCCATATCGTGCTTCATGGGAACGGCTTTGCAAATCCAGGAATAGACATTCGCGGAACGTATTACGACAATCCGGAGATCAAGGACCTTCCTGTCTTCCGCGATTCGGCAGTCTTTTACAGCGGATCGAATGAACTTCAGGGCAGGAACAAGCTGAATTTCACGCTCAGGGATAATTTCAACTATGG
>CAZHPP010000630.1:0-248 GCA_964534535.1 uncultured Victivallales bacterium
CGGACTGCATCCTGCTTTTCTCCTATTCCGACCGGTTCACGCACGAATTTCTGATCGACCTCAGCAACCCGCCGCGCGAAATCGTCTGCGCGACCTACGAAGCGCTCTGCGAATTCGCGAACAAGCTCGGCTCGAACACGCTCGAAGTCACCCCGGCCGAACTCAAGGAGCTCGTTCCGGAGGCCAAATCCGAATCCCAGATCAACAGCGCGCTTGCGTTCATCGAGGAGGAAGGGTGGATTTCCCGC
>CAZHPP010000630.1:268-2253 GCA_964534535.1 uncultured Victivallales bacterium
TTCCGCCACGATCGGCCAGCTGAAGTTCAGGGGCGACATCAAGGAACTGCTCATCAAGCATGCGGGCGAGGAAACCCAGCGTTCCCGGTTCATCTACCGTGCGATCCGACATTTCGGAAAGCCACTGTTCGAAACCGGCGAAGTCACCAGCATTTCCCGTCTGGCCAAAATCGTTTCCCTGCGCGAGGATCAGGTCCAGCTCGTGATCGGCGCGCTGAAGGGATGCGTGCTCGACTGGGAACTTCCGCGTTCCGCCCGGACCTTCCAGCTTCTCAAGCCGGACCAGTATCTTTTCGAAGCCGATTTCACCAAGCTCGAACGCAAGCGCAAACTCGAACTCGACCGTCTCCACGACATGATCGAATACGCGAACGCGCGCGACTGCCGTCAGGAGTTCATCGTTTCCTATTTCGGCGAGGAGACATCGGGCTGGAAATGCGGTTCCTGCGACTGGTGTTCCGGACACATGTCCGCCGCGCCCGATTCCGCGGGAAGCCATCCGGAAGCGGTCAAGATCATTCTGCGCGGCGTTCTGGAATTCAACGGCAGGATCGGACGCGTGAAGCTCGCCATGATTCTTGCCGGACAGCGCAAGTCCGAGCTCGTGGAACGCGGCTTCGACCGCGCCAAGTGCTTTGGAAAGCTCAAGGCGCTCAAGCAGCCCGCGATTCTGGGAATCCTGCGCGATCTGGACCGCAAAGGTCTGATCGAATCGACCGGGAATCCGGAATATCCCTGCGTGGGCATCACGCCCGAAGGAATCAATCTTCTCCGCACGCGCGGGGAATAAAAAACGCGCCGGCTCTTGAGAGCAGGCGCGTTTCAAATCGGAATTCAGGCCTCACTGCGGGAAGGGCACCGGCAGATTGACATTCTTGAGCGGCCACCACAGCGATTCATACTGCGCGAACATCACATACACGCTGAACAGCAGGATCAGCAGGGCCAGCACATAGATGACCGTGAAGACCGGTCCCGGCTCGTCGACGCCGCGGGCTTTTTTCTTTTTGTCCGGGACGTCCAGGTTCTTTTCGATCTTGAGGGAATCCGGAAGCTTGTCCGGCGCGACTTCCTCGACCTTCTTGAGGCCGAGCCCCTTCTTGTGTTCCGGGGGAACCATTCCGGAATGAAGCGGCGCGGGAGCCGCTTTCGCTGCGCCGATCGGAGCCGGCGCGGGCTGCGGCGGCTCGGGTGCTCTAGGTTTCAGGTGAAGTCCGGCATGCTGCGGCGCCGCGGCATTGGCGTTTGTGGGGGCGGGCATCCTGAGCTTGATGGTGGAACTGGCCGGCTGAACGGCTTCCGGAGCGGCCGGAGCCGGGATCGGCGCAATGATGGTCTTGGGAACAACCTGTGTCCTGCTGGGATCGGAAGATGCGGGAGCTGGAGCTGGAGTTGTGACAGTTTCGGTTTCGCTGACCGAAGGCTTGTTGACTTTCACTGTGGCCGATGCGGGCGACTGGTTGTCATCCGGCGAAGGCACTTCGCCAACGGGAGTGGGCGGGGGCATCGGACGGCCCTTTCTCGGAGGCGCTGTCAGCCTGACCGTCTGCTTGGCAATTTCCAGGTTGGGCTGGAGTACGGTCTGCTGGGGCTGCGCTTGCGCTGCGCCCAGCTTGATGGTCTGCTTTGCAAGATCAAGTTTCGGGGCGGGAGCGGCCGGCACATTGACCGGTTCTTCCGCTTCATGTTCCGGAACGACAAATTCGACACTGACCGGAGGAACCTTGAGAACCGGGGCTGCGGCCTGAGCGGAGGGAGTCGGCACCGGAGCGACGGCGGGAGAAGCCGCGGCGGCATGCCGTTCCTGTTCAAGTTTGCGCAGCAGAGGCGGCTGGATGATCCTGGGTTTTGGCGCAGCGGCTTTCGCCGCGGGCGACGGAGCGGCAGCGGGAGCCTCCTGCGCTGCTGCGGGGGCCGGTGCGGGAGCAGGGGCAGCGGGGGCGGCGGCGGGGGCGGCGGGAGCTGCGGCGGCATGCGTCTCAGGA
>CAZHPP010000631.1:0-2253 GCA_964534535.1 uncultured Victivallales bacterium
TGATCCCGTTTATTCTGGGGGCAAAGCAAGGAACGTCGATCGAGTCGATCTCCTTTGTAATCACGCAGAATGCGACGGAGAAATAAGAGAACAGAACGCTTGGGTGCCGCCAGGGGGTACCAGCGTCCCGATCTCTCTTTCCTGACCGGGAGATTGTGTTTTTCAAGTTCTGCACTCTAAAAAGTCATGATATTTTTTCTCCGGCCGGGGGGGCGTCGTGTATTGCACTGCGCGATCCATGTCGGCGCCCCACTTCCGATGAGCTGGATGGCCCATTCTCACTTGATGGCTCACGCTGGCTTTATGCCACGGACAGCGACTTGTTCCGGCAATGCCTGTTTTCTGTGCCCCTTCCGTTTCTCCATGTTAAGATATCTGGTGTTCTCCTGCCAATCCCCGTGAATTCCGACAGCCGATGCCCGTACCGGACGCAGGCATGCAGCCTCGTCGGGAAAATGCGCAGAGACGTGCGTTCCGCGCTTGATTTTCTGGTTCAGCCGCTCCGGCATATTGGTTGGCTTCATGTGCTTGTGATGTGCACGGGGAAGCCGTGTTGATATCGCGGCGGTCATAAATCCAGCGGAGTCCCGTGCTGTAACATCAGGCACGATACCCCTTGCGCTCTCCGGTACGCTCATAAGCATCCGCATTCAGATCATTGCTCATCTCCGCATTCATGATCTCCCGGACGGAATTCCGGACGATTTTCAAAAAAATCTTTGTTCTCCGTAAAGAACTGCCTGAATTCCGGTACTTCCGAAGCTGCTCTGACTTTGGTCATGGCATAGCCCTTGCCGGATTAGTTTTCGGTTAGACGGAATATGCCATGACTTTTCATCTTTGCAGAACTTTCTGTAGATTACTCAAAGACGCCGCATCATCACGGGATCATATGGGGAACGCGAAAAAAATCTGATTTTTTTTAAAAGGGGGTTGACAATTTTCTCATGATGATGTATAATTAACATAGGTTAATAAAAACGGAGCAGCGCCATTCGTCATGATAAGCATGAAGGACATAGCCAGGGAAGCAGGAGTAAGTCGAACGACCATCTCCTTTGTTCTGAACGGGCGCTATAAAAACGACCTGAAAATTTCCCGCCCCATTGTTGAACGCGTTCTCGAAACCGCCGATCGGCTGGGATATGTTCAAAATGAACTGGTCCACTCGGTCGTCACGGGAAAGAGCAGAGTGATCGCAATCATTTCTCAATTAGAAGATTATATGATGCCGGCCATTCGCGGCTGTGTGGATGAAGCCTCACAGCACGGATGCATCATCAAATTGATTCCGAGAGAAGAAGATATCAACCGTTCCATCATAAATGCCGTCAAATTCCGGGTGGCGGGAATTTTTGCAATCGCTCTGCCGACGACGGTTATGGAACAGGTTGATCCTAAATTTTTCGGACTCGGCATTCCTTCCATCGGTCTGATGCCCCATTCCGGACGCATGTCGTTTGATCAGGAAACCAGTTCCATGCGCGGAACCGAATATCTGATCGCCCAGGGACAGCGCAGAATCTTTTTTGCGGGGGCCGACAACGAGATTGCCCAGGAACGGGAACGCGGATACCGCCGCGTTATGAAAAAATACCAATTGCCGGAACACATCCTTCGGGTTAAGGTGTGGGATCAGGCGGGAATTGATCAATGCTGCCGACAGATACTGGCCGAAAAAATGGACGCCGTTCAATGTTACTGCGATCCATTGGCCCTCCGTCTGCTGCAGCTCTGCTACAAGCAGAGGATCTTCCTTCCGGAAGCATTTTCCGTCATCGGATTCGGGAATATTACCGCGAGCCTCTATTCCTCGCCGCCGCTTACCACCATTGACGAGCCTTATTATGAAACAGGGCGCATCATGTTTAAGCAGATCTACGACTTAATCTCCGGCGCGAACAATAAAAAATATGAAAAACTGATCGGAAAAGTCATTATACGCGAATCCGCCATGCCCAGACAGGGAAGTCCCCGCATCGGAATGGAAGCCGGATCGCAATAACCTTAAAAATCAGGGAGAACTGAAAATGTCATTATCCGAAAAACGGTGAAAATTTCGAATCCCCTGGCGTAATAGAATAAAAACAGTCAAAAACAAGGATAAAAAAATGAAATTATTGCTCATGGTCGGATTTCTGACCCTGTTCGCCGCCACAATCTTCGGAAAAGACTGCAAGGCTCTGCTGGAGGAAGCCAATGCCGCCAGCCGAAAAAAGGATTTCACCACAGCGGCGGAAAAATATGAAGAAG
>CAZHPP010000632.1:0-2252 GCA_964534535.1 uncultured Victivallales bacterium
AAAGCGGAACGTATTCCACCTCATGCCGCACCACAGCATGGTAGGCGTCCGCGGGCTTCATGGCCTGCTCGGGAAGGGTTTCGAACGCCTTCTGCATCAGCCCCGTGATGTCGTGGTCGCGCAGATAGCGGTGCATGGAGTCGCAGTGGTCCGCGATCCCGATCGAACCGTACTTTTCCGGATACTTCGCGGCCAGGTCTGGCAGCACGTTGGCGAGCGGCTCGTTGCGGTCGTAGCACTCCTTGAATTTCATGAGCTCGGCCAGAAGGGTTCCCTGCTTGGCGCGGGTCGTGCCGAGCGAATTCAGCAGAAGGAACGAATAGTAGTCGGTCTTCTCGCAGACGATGTTGTGAAGGATCAGGTAGTTCGTGAGGATCGAGGCCGGGATGCCGCGGTCGGCCATGGTGCCGTCGTCGTTCAGTCCGGGCGTGGTGACCGTCAGCTTGATCGGGTCGAGCATCACATAATTTTCCTCAATGTCGTCGAAGCCGTGCCAGTTGTTCTTCTTTGAGAACACCCAGACGCTCTGCGTGTCCGCCAGATAGTCCGTGGAGGCTTCATGGAACGGAACTTCCTTCCCGTTCACGTTCACGGTCTTCGGCTGCCACATTCCGAAGAACCACGAGCCCTTCTCGGTGAATTCGGCGTTCAGGCGGGAGACCTCGCGGCGGAGCTGGACGGCTTCGCGGATGATGTCCCGGATGATGACTTCCCCGCTGTCCTCCATCATCTTCGTGGCCACGTCGAGCGAGGCGATCATGCTGTACTGCGGCGAGGTCGAACCGTGCATCATGTAGGATTCGTTGAATTCGTCGGGGTTGATCTTCACGGTGCCGCCGTTGCGGATGTGGAGCATCGACGCCTGCGAAAACGCGGTCAGCAGCTTGTGCGTGGACTGCGAACAGAAGATCGGCGGATGGTTTTCCTTCCGGTCGTCGTCGGCCATGCCGAAATGGTTCCGGTAGATCGGGCTGAAGCGGGCATAAGCGTACCACGCCTCGTCAAAGTGGAGATTTTCCACGCTCTTTTCCAGATTCTTCTTGAGCTCGACCACGTTGTAGCAGATTCCGTCGTAGGTCGAGTTCGTGAGCGCGGACATCCTGACGCGTCCGGTCTGTTTTTCCTTCGGGATCAGCGGAGAAGCCTCGATCTTCCGGCGGATCGACTCCGGCGTGAATTCGGAAAGACGCACCGGACCGATGATGCCGCGCCGGTTGCGCCGCGGAATCATGTAGACCGGAATCGCGTCCGTGATGACCATGGCGTAATTCAGGGACTTGTGGCAGTTGCGGTCGACAAGCGCAATGTCGTCGCGTGAAACCTGGCTCCGCCAGATGATCTGGTTCACACTCGAGGTCCCGTTCAGCACATAGTAGGTATAGTCCGCGCCGAACACCTTCGCCGAGTGCTTTTCCGCGTCGCCCACGACTCCTTCGTGGTCCAGCAGCGACCCCAGCTCGGGCACTGAAATCGAAAGGTCCGAGCGGAAGGTGTTTTCCCCGAAGAACTTGAACATGGCGACTCCGGCCGGACTCCGCAGGAAGCCCTGCCCGCCCAGATGTCCCGGCGTATGCCACGCATATTTGTACTTCTCCGAGTATTTGACGAGTTCGCCGAAGAACGGCGGATAGACGCTCTTCACATATTCCGCCACATGTTCGGCGATCCGCCCCGCGAGGAACGCAGGAGTGTCCGCCGTCTTCCAGAGACACCCGTTGATGTTCGCGAGGTCCTTCGATTCCAGATTTTCCGTTTCGAGACGGTCCGTGAGCAGGAGAATCCGGATGTGCCGGTTGCGTTCGCGCATCCGCCGCACGAATTCGGAGGCGGTCAGTTCCGAGCAGCTGCACCCGGCACCCTCCCCCGGAAGATCCCAGTCCACGATGACCGCGCCGAGGTCCGCGCGGGAAAGGAAGATTTCCCATGCGTCCGAATAGGCGAGCGATGGAATCACCGTGCAGTCCTGGACTTTTTCGAGTTCCGCAATGATTTCCCGCAGGCGGAATCCTTCATCGTTTTCCTGTTTGAGCTGACGGGAAACGACGAGGACCGGCCACGACGACAATGCAATTTTCATACTTCTTCCCCCCTGGAAAAATGTTGTTATGAGGGTTGGACAGCATGAAACCGTTAATGTTCCATAAGTAACCTATAAGGTTTATATTAAGTTCATTTTTCCCGGACGGAAAGTCGTCCCTTTTCATAAAGGAGTTCGATTGCGCCGTGCGGGGTCGGTGCGAGACATTTCACAT
>CAZHPP010000633.1:0-2231 GCA_964534535.1 uncultured Victivallales bacterium
CATGCGCCGGATCACGCCGCGGCGAAGCTCCAGGTCCTGCGGAAGCGACGGATCCTGATGCGCCTCGTTGACCCGGGTCCCGACGATGAACTCGATGCGGTCGTGTCCGAGCAGACGCTCCATGATCAGGCGCGCGGCCAGCGGCAGGTCCCGCGGCTGCTTTCCGGTCTCCAGCGCGTTCGCCACGCAGGAAAGGGTCAGAATCCCTTCCGTGACGAGCGCCACGCCCGGCATTTCGCCCGGAGGCGGCAGGCTGCCCGCTTCATGGAAGCGCTTCATGTCGATCTTCACGGTCTTTCCGAGTTCGCGCTCCAGAATTTTCGCCGTGGTGCCGCCGCAGACGACCGTATCGTCGAAGCCGAGTCCGGCCTGACGCGCATATTCGGAATCGTGCTCCCGGTGGAACGGCGGCCCGGTCAGCACGCGCAGGACGCGCGGACGCCGCATGTAGATCACCAGACAGGAAATATCGTCCGAACACCGGAACGGAACCACGCTGTACGCCTCGAAGGCGACCGCGGCGGCAAGGTCTCCTGCGGAAATTCCGGGGGATTCCGCGATCTTCTTCTTTGCAAAGTCAAGCAGTCCGGAGCGGCGCCAGCCGAAACGGTATTCCGGCTTGCCGCTGCCGAGCCCGGCCTGCGTGACGCCGTCGGAACAGACGATCAGGCGGTCGCCGGGGAGCATTTCGAGCTCGAAGCACTCGACCTTCCGGTCGGGCCAGTATTTGGAAACGATCGTGCTGTGCCGGAACGGCTCGATTTCGAGTCCGCCGCGAAGCTGGATGTAGTGCGGATTCCCCATCTCCACGATCCGCGTGGTCGCGCCGAGCCGCAGGTCGACCATCGTGAACGTGGCATAGCTGATCCGGCGGACCTCGCAGACGGGGAGCGAATCCATGATGACCTCGACCGACGGAAGCACGTCGAGGTTGGACTGCAGGAACCGGAGCGCCATGGTGGCGGTCATGTTGGCGAGAATGTTCGCCTTGACGCCGCTCCCGAGTCCGTCGGAAAGCACCGCAAGGCTCCGGTTCTCGTGCTCGAGCGAAAGCAGCTGGACGTCGTCGCCGCACGCGGCCTGTCCGGTCTTGGTGTACTGGCGGTACTCCATTTCGACGAAGATATCGTCATTCATGATGCCGGCGGTCCTTGCCGGGGTCGTAGGAACCGGCGATTTCGTTCAGCAGAATTTCCGTTTCGGCCACATGTTCACCGAAGAGCCGCGCGACCTTCTGGACGGTCATGACGTTCTTGCGGATGACTTCGCGGGCCTTTTCGGCGACCTGTTCGCGGCGGAACTCCTGGTTGGTGACGTCCTGGATGACGGCGCCCGCGTACTTTCCCTTGGCAATGGAAAAGACGCTGAGCGAGATGATCTTGTCCTTGAACTTCTGGCTGCCTTTTTCGATTTCGCCGCCGTTTTCGATCACGCTGGCGAGGAGGTCGGCGAACTCGGGAAGATATGTGGTCACGGCGATCGAATCCAGCCCGCCGAGCGAGTCGAAGATCACATTGTCGCCGACGAGTTCGGCGAAGAGCCGGTTGCATTCGGTGATTTCGAGCTTTTCGTTGACGATCACGACGGCGGCCGGAATGTACTTGATGAGCGCGTTGCTGGTGCGCTCGAAATTCTTGCGCAGATAGTTGTGGCACATGGCCTCCTCGGCCCTGCCCTGCAGGAGGGCGCGCGCAAAGTCGCGGCACGTGTTGTAGCCGCAGGCGCCGCAGTTGAGCTCGTCCGACTTGTCGAACTTGCCGACGCGCGCCAGGGCGGAGGCGATCTCCTGTTCGGAGGGCGAAACCTCCGGCAGAGGGTCTTCCGGATACGCGTGCGCGATCGGAAGCCCTGTGTGCTTTCCGGCACTGGAATCGACGGAGCTTTCGGAGTCCGTGGCCGCGAGAGTGCGGAGCGACGCGGCGTCCGACGGCATGGAAGGCCCGTTCACGCATCCGCCGCTGCAGGCGAGCGCCTCGATGAAAATGGTGCGGGGCCCCTTGAGCGCGGCCGGACCGGAACGCAGCAGACGGGAAAGGCTGTCCAGCCCGGAAACTGCCACATAGCGGACCTTGCGGCTGCCGTCCCGCAGAGTGTCATTCATTCCGCCCTCGATGGAGTAGAAGCGGCCCTCGGAAGGCATTCCGAGCGCGGGCTGTTCGGGCTCCAGGGCTTCCGGATGGATTCCGGCCTCGTCCAGCAGGTCCTCGAGGTCGGAAAAGGTCAGGGCCAGA
>CAZHPP010000634.1:0-2230 GCA_964534535.1 uncultured Victivallales bacterium
TACCAGCACTGCATCGCGGCGCAGACTCCCAGGCTTTTCATGGTCCGATATTTTCGGTACAGATGTCCCGGGACCGGGATGAACGGAACGGAGGCGTCCTCGTGGGAACAGCCGACCTGAAGTTTCGCCGCCGGTTTGGCGGCTTTGCCGGCGACGCGCCGGAAAAGCTCCGACGGTCCGACGAACGCCAGCGAGTAGTCAAACACGTTGCGGTTGCGTCCGAGCTGGCGGGCGACGCCGCCGGACTCGAAGTTGAACATGACTCCGGAGTCCTCCGGCCACTGCGAAACGGCGTCCGCAAGACGCTGCGAAAAAGCCGAACCGTCCCGTTGGGCCGGGGTGTAGAACCAGCCGATGAATTCGGCGTCGGGATTGATGCGTTTCATCGGCCGGATGAAGAGTTCCGCGAATCTCCGGTAGACGGCGGCGATGCGTTTTCCCTTGCATTCGACGGGACAGGGCCCATTTCTGCGCCGTCCCGGAATTTCGCGGGACACCTGATAACTGATGCAGGAACCGTTGTCCTCTCCCAGCATGATGTTGATCATACCGCCGAGTTTCGGCACCGCCCGGAAAAGCCGGGTGACGGATTCCTCGACGTAACGTTCCGCCGCCGGGTTCCAGTTACAGAAGCACCGGAAGTTTCCCACCTTGTCGGCGACCAGTTCCGGATGGGCGGCCGTTTCGGTTTCCGGAATTGCGAAAGAAGCGTTTCCCCACAGTTTGGGTTCGCACAGGAACGCATAGATTTTTATCCCGTATTTTTCGCACCGTTCCACGGTTTCGTGGAGTTTGGCGAAGCGTTTTTCCGCATCGGCGCCGCGGTTCGGGAAAATACAGGACGGCAGATCGCGGAAATACAGGGTGAGCCACAAACCGTTGATTCCCTCGTGGGCAAGGCGGTTCAAATATTCCTCCGGGTAATAGTTTACCTCATTCATCAGTTCATCGATACAGAACGGAGGCCGGTAAGTCGGGCCGAAGAAGCAACGGGAAATCCGTTGTTTGATGAACGGTTTGCGTCTCCAGACACCAAGGGTTACGCTTTTGCCTTCCACCTCGCGTATACGGTCTTCGAGAAAATAAATTGCACGTCGCAGTCCATCGGAATCGGAAGCGGCGACCGTGGTCCCATCGGGGCTGACCGCAACGGAATATTCCTCATGTTCAAGCGTGCGGTCACAGACGAACCGGAGGGGATATCCGTGGGTTGTTTCCGGAATCTCCCTGGTAGCAAGAACCCGGCGCAATGATTCGAATGCGGTTTCCGGAACTCCGCCGGGAATACAGGAAAAATCAAGGAAAATGGCGGCCCCCTTCATCAGACAGCCGGGCGCAATTCCATCCGGACATCCTCCGCCGGGACGGACGGAATAGCGGAGCGGTCTCCGCAGTTCTTCCATGAATGTCATGGATTCCTGGCCCGGACGCGGCAGAAAGGCAAATGCTTCGAGATGAGTTTTGTCCATAACGCACTACCTTTTATGTCTTATCGAATTTCCGCGAAAAACGGCTTCAACGGTTTCCCGGCATTCCGGACGTTTGCCGGAGGCGGTTTCAAAAAGCAGTTCCGCAATACGCCGGTAACAGGGGTCCAGAGAACCGGTCCGCGGCAGGAATCCGGAAAAAACGGGATCGTCGTCGCCGCCGTGAAGAGTGACTTCAAGTCCGGCCTCCCGGATGAGGTTCTGCAGAAACACGGCGCTCGGCGCGTCGTGTACGAAAAGGAAGTCCGGTTTTTGCGGCAGAATCAAGTGGCGCATGGCTTCCCCGCAGCGTTCCGCCGTACCGGCCTCCTCGGAGTATTGGTACAGAAGACGATCATCCGGTTCGATTCCGCAATCGGAAAGGGCCTGAAGGAATTCCCGGTGCAGTTTACGTTCGGATGACCAGATCGGATCCCCGTGAACCGCTCCGATTCGCCGATACCCCGATGCAAGAGCGGAAGAAATCATTTTCCGGAATGAGTTTTTCCGTTTCGTTTCCACATAGTTTTCCGCTTCGAATTCCGGCTTCTCCATGAAAACAGTGCGTCCGCCGTCGTCGAAAACCGCTTTCACTTCGGAAGCAAGTCCCGGATAATCATGCGCACAGCAAATAACGCCGGTAACGCCGTAACGCATCAGCATGGAGTAATTGCGGAACATCACCTGCGGATTGTTGTGCGAAAAACAGGTCAGCAGCTGATATCCGTTTTCCGTGCACAGCGCTTCCAGTTCGATCAGAAGCC
>CAZHPP010000635.1:0-2229 GCA_964534535.1 uncultured Victivallales bacterium
TGGAATATAGCACATCTTTTGCTAATTTCAAGCTCTATTTAGGGATAAGTTCTAATCCTTTCCTTGACAGGATTCTGTACCTACCGTCTCCGGGAAACGAAAGCCATGAGCATGGGGCAGTTTCTGGAAATGCGTTACAGCCGAAGTTTCAGGTTGTTCTGCGCTTTTCTGCGGACATCCGTGGAACTGATGACCAATGCCATCATTCCGGCGGTCTCCGCCCGTTTTTTTATCTATTTATTCGGAATCCCGCATTACACGGATATCTTCGGCTGGAATGTTCCGACATTTGCCCTGTTGATATTCGGGATCATCGTGATGGCCATGACGCTCATGCTGATGGGCGGAACGCTTGCCATCATGGTTACCGACACCATTCAGGGGTTGATGACATACCCGATTATATTTGTATTCACCATGTATATCATTCTGCATTTTTCATGGTGGGACGAGCTGGTTCCGGTTATGACCGACAGAGTATCAGGTGAAAGCTTTCTGAATCCCTATGACATTCAATCCCTGCGCGACTTTAATCTTTTTTCCGTGTTTGTACTTGTCTTCAGTTCCATTATCAATCGTGCAACCTGGTTCGGCGGAGGTGCGACAAGTGCGGCACGTACCGCCCACGAACAGAAGATGGCCGGCATTCTCGGTGCGTGGCGCAACGGATTTAATCCGCTCTTTTTCATTCTGCTGTCCGTGATGATCCTGACCGTGATGAATCATATAAACTATGCGCCTCAGGCAAAGACAATCCGGACGGAGATGTGCGTTCGGGTGGCTGAAGACATCATTAAAGACAAGCAGACACGGAATGAGCTGATTCAAAATATTACCTCAATTCCCCAGCATACACACACCATCGGCGTGGATAAACCTCTGTCGGAAAAGGAAAATCTGGACACGCCGTACATGAATACGGTTCAGAAATCCTTGCGGGAAACTCCGGAAGGCAATGCAAAATTTCAGGAGTTCCGGACTCTCTACAATCAGGTGCGTCTGCCGGTGGTCATACGCAATATTCTTCCGGAAGCCCTGATGTCTCTTTTCGTTCTGCTGATGATTATGATGATGCTCTCCACCGACGACAGTTACATGTTCAGTTCGGCTATGACCATTATACAGGATATCGTCATGCCTTTGCGCAAGACGCCGCTGTCTCCGGAGCGGCATATCAGACTGCTCCGATGGGCGATTGTCTTTGTCTGTATATTTCTCTTCTTCGCCTCGCTTTTCATGACACAGCTTGATTATATCAAGCTCTATACCATTGTGGTCAGTTCAATCTGGGTAGGCGGAGCCGGCTCCGTGATGCTCGGAGGATTGTATTCCAGGTTCGGCACGACGGCGGGAGCTTATGCCTCTCTTTTGACTGGTGCGGCGATTTCCGGCGGGGGACTGCTGGTGCAGCGCAACTGGGCGGACCTCGTCTATCCATTTCTGGAAAAGATCGGCTGGGCAGGCGGTGTCGGATGGTTTCTGGAAACCGTTTCCAAGCCGTTCAATCCGTGGATCGTCTGGGAGATGAACCCGATTAAATTTCCGGTCAATTCCAACGAGATTTTCTTCCTCGCGATGGTCCTGAGCATCGGGATGTATTGCCTGGTTTCGTATCTGACCTGCCGTCGTCCGTTCAATCTGGAGCGCATGCTCCACCGCGGGAAATATTCTGTTGACGGTGAAGTGAAAACTTTTGAAAAACTGACCTTGAAAACGGTTTTCAAAAAGTTGATCGGGATCACACCTGATTGTACGCGCGGTGATAAGATCATCATCTGGGGTACGTTCATTTGGAGTTTCGGCGTTTCGTTCGGAATTTATTTCCTTGGTACGATTATCTGGAACACCTTTTCGCCATGGCCAACAGAAGGCTGGGCATGGCGTTTGCTCATCATCTCTTTTGGGTTCGGAGGCGTGATTGCATTATTTTCCATGATTTGGTTCCTGATCGGCGGAATTATTGATATACGGCGGATGTTCCGCGATCTTGCCGCGCGCATTTCCATCAATGAACTTGACAACGGCATGGTGGAGGGAAATGTTTCTCTCGCGGACAAAAAACAGTTGGAAAAGCTGGATCCGAAAACAGATTCGGGGAAAGAATGATGAGCATGCATTATAAAGCACGCTGGACCATTGAAGTTTTCTTCCAGGAGATCAAGCAGGCGCTTCAACTCTCAGACTTTATGGGCTGCAACAAGAATGCGGTTCACTGGCAGATATGGACGA
>CAZHPP010000636.1:0-2228 GCA_964534535.1 uncultured Victivallales bacterium
GGCAGGACTCAAAGAGCCCTGCACCCTGCGCAAAAAAATCATTTTTTGCGCTCGTTTTCTGCCGATGCCTGTCGACCAGGGGCAAACCTCCGTTTTTCCCCCTGGCCCACCGAATCCCTGAAAAGACAGTCAACGTTTCGTACACAGCCAAAAAAATCTGACAGAATGGCACGGCGGGAAAATGCCGCTCTTCCGTAAAACGCGGTTTTCCGGGGGGATCGGACTTTCAAGTCCCGATGCGGCTGCAGGATCCGAATCTTTTCCGGACGCGGGCCCGATCTTTCCGCAGGGAAGGCATCTTTTCCCGGTCGCGGCAGCGCCGCTGTAAAAAACAAGAATTTCATAATGGCTCCTGAGGCGATACCGAAAAAGCTGACCCGGAGTTCGCTTCCGTCTGGAAATCTTTCTGTGTACGGCATGGATTGGTTCTTTCCTTTAGCTTTATGCTGCGGCCCGAATCCATGGGATCGGAGGCAGATGGATGGAATGAACTCAGGCGGGCTCCCAGGGTCATTCCATCCAGTGCAGACTTACTTTGACGCGGCGGGAGTGACCCTGTACAGCGTCAGATTGAAAATGTCCCCGTCAAAACGGTTGAACGTACTTCCGAAACGGTCGCCGATCGTAACCGGATAATGAGCCGGAGACATATCTCCGCCCTTGGCATTCTTATAGACGGAGATGACTTTGCCGTCCACCTTGAATGTGACGGCATTTGTGCCGTTGTATTCAAAGGCGACGCTGTGCTTTTCCCCTTCGCCCAGTTTGACGGGCTTGCTGCTGTAGAGGCAGGAGAAGTCGCCGAAGCCGATCACGGCCTGCGGAATCCACATCTCGTCTTTGGCGCGGGCGAGATAAAAGATCACGCCGTGATGCCAGTCCGGCTTCCGGTCGTTCAGTCCGTAATTGATGTATTTGCTGTCCCAAATTACACAAAAGGGTTGAGTTGAAGTCTGTTCGTGCATCCGGATATTTGCCGCGATTCCGAACGCACCCTTCGGGGAAAGTTCCGGATACTTGCTTTTCAGCACGATGCCCTCTGGCTTTTCCTTGTGGGAAAGTCCGACGGCAAGCACCCGGTCTTTGCCTTCGCCCGCGATCCTGGTCGTTCCGCGGGGAACGGCCTGATATTTTCCGTCGGTCGAATTGATCGAGCCGCTCGAAAAATCCCATCTTGCAATGATTTCCTCGCCTGCGAAACACGATGCGGAGAGAACGAAAACCGTCAGAACCTGTCCGAACTTCATCATTTACCTCACCTCTGTTGTTTTTTCGGCGCTGATCCCGGACGCGAGATCGCGCACTTGAATTTTCCACATTCCGGATTTGCCGTTGACCGGAGGAACAATGGTCTGTTCATATTTTCCATCGACCAGCGCGGCAGGCATGGAATCGTCGGTCCTGCCGTCGGGGGAAATCACGGTGATTTCCAGCGGCATCAGGGTCGTGATCGCTTTGCCTTTTGCATCTTTCACGGCGGCGGAGAAGGTGAATCCCTTTCCTTTTCCAGCCTTGGACGGAGCCGAAACTTCAACCTTCCCGACGGCCTCCGGCAGGAACAGCAGGAGTTTCCCTTCGGCGGGGCCGAATTCCAGCGGCACGGTTGTGCGTCCGTCTTTGGAAATGAACTTCACAGGAGCATGCTTTATCAGGTCGTAGACCGCGCCGGAGGAGCGTTCCAGCGTAACCGTTCCGGCATTTGGGAGGCCTTTTTCCTGAACCAGTCCGTACTGCCCGTAATAATCGCCGAAGGTGCGCTTGTCGTTCACGGCGAAAAGATAATCGGCGCTGCGGTCGGTGCGGACGTGGGTCACGATTTCGGGCGAAGATGTTTCCGTGTAAGGTTTCAGAACTCCGGCAAGTCTTTTGCGCAGATCGACTCCGCCGTTCCGGAGGGCGGCTGTATCCTTGACAGGATTGCCGCTCCGCACGATCCCGGAAATCGAGAGGTCCGGAGTGATTCCGGGAACCAGCGTTTCGTCGCCGACGATGATTCCGCCCTTTTTCTGGAATTCGGTCACGGCCTTGAAGACCGGTTCGGTCAGCACCTCGCAGTGAGGCATCACCAGCACCTTCACTCCGCCGAAGCCGTCGCGCAGGATTTCCTCCTCGTAAATGACGCGCGGCTGGAGGCTGCCGAACTGCATCATGAGATTGGCGTCGAATCCCCATCCGCGCAGGATTTCCTCCTCGTAAATGACGCGCGGCTGGAGGCTGCCGAACTGCAT
>CAZHPP010000637.1:0-2227 GCA_964534535.1 uncultured Victivallales bacterium
GAGCGACGCAGCGGCGATGTACGCCACGTTGCGGCCGCGGTCCACGATCACCGTCGTGGAGCTGATGGTCGGCGGCATCTTCATCAGGTTCTTCTTGACCGCATCCTCGCGGATGCGCTTCTTTTCCTGGCGCGGAACGACGGGCTTGTCGTTCGCGAGCATGTATTCGAGCTCGTCACGGCGGCAGATCGCGCTCAGGAGCGAGGCCGGAATCTTGCGTTCCGCCTTGCGGAGGTTCACGAGAAGGTGTCCTCCGACGAGCGATGTGTTTTCATTGATGACCGTTTCGAGGATGTGGCGTCCGCTGACCCATGCGATTTCGGGGTCGGCGCCCACGTCGTCGAGTTTCCCGCCCGAAGCGGTGTTGAGTTTCGCAAGAAAATCGTCCGGCATCGGTTTGTTGAGCGGACAGATTGCAAGTCCGAAGGAACCTTTCGATTCGATAGGCATGATTTATGATTCTCCATAATGGTTCGTTGACGGGATATATTATACCACGTTTTTCCGATTCCGCAAGCGGATGCGGGAAAAATTCCGGAAGCGGTTCAGAAAACCTCCGGCAGGGACTCTTCCGTGAGAGTCCTGAACGGAACGCCCGCCGGATCGTGAAGACATTTCCGGAACATGCCGTCCGGGCCGACCGTGCCGAAATCGAGTCCGGCGCGGCAGGGAACGGGGGCCGGATTCCCGAACCGGACGAGATGCTCTTTCGTATTCCCGGTCCGGCATCCGCAGATCATTTCATCGCAGAACGCGTAGGGGACACCCTGGTCCGGAAGGCTGCGGATTCTCTGTCTGAGCGCTTCCCAGTCCCCGCGGGAAATCGTGAGTTCCGGGGCGGTGCGCGCCCGGCCTTCGAACATGACGGGGCCCATCTGAATCTGCGCGGCGCCGGAATCCGCCGCGGCGCAGAACATGTCCTCCGCCTCGGAATAATTGAGCGAACTTATGGTGAGACTCGCGTCCGCGGGATGCCCGAGTTCGCGTGCCCGCATCAGGAGTTCGAGCACGGGAAAGCATTCGCGGCGGGTGCCGGTCATTTCGCCGTAGGTCCGCAGTCCGGGCAGACTGACCGCGAGCCGTACCTTCAGCCCGAAGAGTTCCTCCAGCAGGGAATCGGTCACAAGGGCGCCGTTCGTGAAAAGGGAAAGTTCCGCCTTCGGGGCGAGATTCCGCGCATAGGCGGCGAGTTCCAGCATGTCGTGCCGCAGAAGTGCTTCTCCGCCCGTGAAGAGCAGCTCCTTCACGCCGCGTTCGAGCGAGGAAAGAATGATCTCCTCCCACTCCGCCGTGGAAAGTTCGCGCTTCACAGCGTGCGGGGATTCGTGCCAGACGCAGTAGCAGAACGGACACCGGTAATTGCAGCGGCGCGTGAGTTCCAGCGAAAGATGCGGAGGAAGGGAAGTCTTCACGGCTTATTTCACGCCCGCTTTCTTCTTTGCTTCCTTCGTGTATCCGACTTTTGGGAGTCCCGCGGGAATCGTGACGGTGTCGCCCGGCTTCAGCTTGCCGCCCGGGACGGAGTTCGCCTTTTCCAGCGCGGCGGAATCGACGTCGAACAGGACGGCGATGCGCCAGTAGCTGTCGCCCGCCTGAACGGTGTATGTCTTTGCGGATTTCGTTTTTTCCCGCGTATCCGGAGCCGGGGACGGTGACAGAGGTTCGCCCGCGATTTTCTCTCCTATCACGGCCGGAGCGGAGTTTTCCCTTGTGCCGTTGTTTTTGGGAGCGGAGCAGCGGTTCTGCGGGGCAATGTCTCCCCGGATGGCCGGCGCGGCGGTTTCGCCGCATGCGTTTGCGAACAGGGAGGCCGCCGCGATTCCGGCCAGCGGGATGCCTTTTTTCAGGGAATCGCGCATCTGCCGCAGACGCGCACGGTCGTCCTTGCTGAGATTCATGGCGCTTCCTTTCTGTTGAAAAGGTGGAGTCTTCTGCAATATATTGCGGGAAACGGAGATTTCAAGCATTCCGGTGAAATTGCGTTTGCGCCGTGTGAAAATGCGTGATATATTTTCAGGCAAAACAGGAGATCCTTTCTTATGACGATCGAGGAATTCCGCCGTCTCGGATACGGCATGTTCATTCATTTCGGACTTTTCAGCCTGCTGGAACGCGGCGAATGGGTGATGAACCGCGAACAGATTTCCCCGGAATCCATGCGGAAGCTCGCAAGGAAATTCCGTCCCGATAAATTCGACGCGAAGGCGGTGTGCCGTCTGGCGCGCGA
>CAZHPP010000638.1:0-2214 GCA_964534535.1 uncultured Victivallales bacterium
GAAGACTTCACCCGGACGCGCTGAATTTTCCGGTTCGGCTTCAGACTCCTCCTGCGAGGTGAAATCCACCAGCTGGATCGAATACGACGGCATCCAGTACAACACTGTTTCCATGACCGCGAAAAAAAACGTGTCCGGCGTGGAACTCCGGTTCACGCTGCCCCGGAAAATTGCAAAATTCCTCCACACATCCACGGCTCAGTGGGGAAACAAGATTACGGATGATATTCATGACGGAAAAATTCAGTTCAAATATTATCCCGTGGTATTTCTCGGAAATGAAGACAAAGGGTTCTGCTTCTTTGCGGAAAGCGCCTCGACATGGAAGACGAACCAGCATCCGATGAGCGTGACAGCCGATTCGGAACACGCCGTCTTCACGGTGCGTCTGGCCGATTCGCTGAAAGCCGGCGAGACCCTGAAGTTCGAATTCGGCCTTCTGGCATCTCCGGTCAAGGCTCTGCCGAAGAATTATCCGCTGAACACGCTCGGGTGGGGATACTCTTTCCCGCTGAACCGGCTGGGAAAGACGCCGATCATCTGGTCGGGATTTCTGCAGGGCACTTCTTCGGCGCTTTCCGACGTCTTCGCCGATCTGCCGACCCCGCACAATCCGGTGATGCCCAAAGTCAAGAAAGAAGCCGCGCAAGCAAAACGCTTCGGCGTAATCCCCTTCACCTACAACATCAACCTGTATCTGACGGACGAGTATCCCGAAACAACCGCGTTCCTTGACGAATGGAAGTATGTTCCGCAGCAGGTCCTTACGGAAAAACGCAATGGGAAACCCTACAGCATGTACGGCGCATGTCCCGCCGGAGAAGGACGCGATTTCTTCCTCTTCAAACTGAAGAAATATCTCGCGGAAACCGGCATGTGTTCAACCTACTTCGATTTCGGTCTGGTTCCCGTCTGTGACAACGCGCTCCACGGCTGCCACGACCGAACACCGATCCTCGCATATCGGGAATTTCTGCGGCGGGTCGCCATCCTGCTGATGGATGCCGGAGCGAAGAATGACTACGTCCTGGTTATTCACAATACGAACTCGGTACAGTTGCCTGCATTCACGTTCGCATCCCACCTGCTGAACGGCGAGCACATCCGCCAGAACTCAAGCGGTCTCATGCACAACGGGAAGGACATCCTTGACACCTACAAGGTCCCGATGTTCGCATGCGAACTCGGCTCGCTTCCGTTCGGCCTCACCAATTCCGACTATCAGTCCAACGACGTCCTGCTCAGGGAATTCGGCGGCGGAAAGGAAGATCCAGAACTCTACAAGCTCCGCATCACGCGTGCCTTCCTCGCTGGTTCGCTCGTTCACAATACCATGCTCTGCATGAACCGCTGCCATCATGGAATTTTCGACAAGATCGTGCGCATCTACAGTGCGTTCGACGTCCCGCAGGCCGAATTCATCGGCTACTGGGATGAACGCGGCCCGGCGAAAGTCCTGTCCGGAAAAGACGTTTATGTGAGCCTTTACAGGCACAAAAAGGACAACCGGATTCTGGCCGTAATTTCTCATCTCGGAAACGAGCGCCTCAATCAGGATGTCACGATCCGGTTCAACCCGAAGGCTCTCGGAATGAAAAGCTTTTCCAGGGCCGCAGACCGCATCGACGCCGACGATCCGGAATATGCAGAACTATTCGAACTCCGGAAAAAATACCGTGTGGAGCCCGGCCGCGCCCCGCTGAAATGGGTTCCCGCCGGAGTCAAAGTGCTTGATTTCAGGAACGACACCTTGAAAATTCACATTCCGGCACATACATTTGCTCTTGTAACACTGGAGTAAAAAAATGAACTTCTCACTGAACACAAACTCGACCCAGAAGATTCTCTCTCCCGAACAGGCCGCGGAACTCGCCGCAAAGGCCGGATTCCAGGCCATGGAATGGGGACTCCCTGCGCTCGACAAGGCCCCTGCCGCCGCGAAACGCATGACCGAGGCCGCCCGGAAGGCCGGACTCAAAAGTCTCTCCTTCCTCAACGCGGGAACCATCCTTAAGCCGGAAACGCTGCTCGAATGGGGAAAAATCGCCGACGACAGCGGCGTCGGCGATTTCTCTCCTTCCTCAACGCGGGAACCATCCTTAAGCCGGAAACGCTGCTCGAATGGGGAAAAATCGCCGACGACAGCGGCGTCGGCGATTTCTCTCCTTCCTCAACGCGGGAACCATCCTTAAGCCGGAAACGCTGCTCGAATGG
>CAZHPP010000639.1:0-2208 GCA_964534535.1 uncultured Victivallales bacterium
CGTTTTTCCAACCTGCAGTTCCGCTTCCGACGTCATCGGAACCATCATTTCATCCGGATCATCGCTTCCTGCCGCGGATTGGAATTCCACCCGGCACGCCTATAGGCGCGCGGCGACATTCCCGAATAACTCTTGAACGAGCGGGAAAATTCCATCAGGGTATCGAATTTGCACGCATACATGATTTCCTTGATGCGCATATTGGTGGTCCGCAACAGATCGGCCGCCCGCAACATGCGCTGATTGCGTAAGCGGTCAGTCAGAACCATTCCAGCGGTGCGGCAAGAGTGAATCGATTTCCGAGGCCGGAGTAATGCTGAGTTTGACCAGAATGTGTTCGAGCCAGCGGCGGAAATTGACGTTGTTTTTGTGGCAGGTGGCGGCCAAGCCGGCCAGCATGGCCAGATGTTTTCCGCCGGCTTCGTTGCCTGCGAATAACCAATTCTTACGCCCCAAAGCCAGCGGTCGAATCACGTTTTCCGCCGGATTATTGTCGATGTTCAATCGTGGGTCCTTCAGGAATTTCTCCAATGACTCCCGCTGGTTCAATGCGTAATTCACGGCCTTAGCCAGTGGCGAACCCGGAATTTCGCCCCCTTGGATCGCCGTACACATCGTGAAAAATTCTTTCACCAAATTCGCGGACAACCGTCTGGCTCTTTTGCGCTCATTGAATAACGATGCTTCCGAATCTTTCGCTTCAGAACGTTGTTTCGCCTCACGCTCAAGCGTGTATAAATTGCGCAGCAGGTTCAGAATTCCTTCCGCAACCGAATATCCGGCTTCGTTCGCCTCGAAAAACTTCCGGCGTACATGCGCCCAGCATCCGGCGTGTTCCGCCGCCAGGTCGGTGTAACCCGCATAGTTGTCACGGATGATCGTGCCGTAATAATCTTTATACAACTCTTCGGCGACCTCTTTTTTTCTTGAATTGGCAAAGTGAAAGCTCACCAATGGCGGTCCGACACCGGTCATTTTGACCCACATAAAAGCGGTTTTGCACTTGCCTTTCCCGGGTTCGAGCAAGCGGATCGGCGTTTCGTCGCCGTGGATGACATCGCATTGATGAATCAATTCGTTCTGCCGGTCGTAAAGCACTTCAAGCTGCCTGGCCGCCCCGGAAAACAGACTTTGCAAGGTCGAACGGTTCACCGGCACTCCCTCGCGTGCCATGATTTCCGCCTGCCGGTAAATCGGCAGATGATTTTCTATCTTATCGCTGACCACTCCGGCGACAAAACTCACGTCGAATTTGGTTTTCCCGCTCGCGGAGTCCAGAAAATCCCCCGCCGCCCGAGCCGTCACCACGCCGCGTGTCGCATCGGCCGGATCGGCATACTTGGCGCGTTTGATCACCTTGATGAAATACCGCGTTTCGCGCCGCGCGTAACGTTCGCTCTCATCGTAGCCGATCAGCTCCATGCCGACGCGTTCATCCTCGGGAACATCGATGATTTCCACCTCGCGCGGAAGATCTTCGGGCATTTCGCCCCAACCGTTTTTGTCGCGTTTTTTGCGCTCGTGGGATTGGACGGTTTCGATCTTGATCGGCTCTTCAACGGCGGAGGATTCCTGTAAGAACAAATCCGGCGTGAGGGTGTCGACCGGCTTGAGTTTTTCGGACTTCGCTCCGAAAAGCTGACGTTTCAGCCAGTCGTTTTGACGTTGCAGATCGACGATAACTTCTTTGGCTTCGTCAAGTGTTTTCAGCTCATTGATTCCCATGCTTTAATATAGCATAAAGATGAGTTTTTTCGCCTCGGGAATAACACTTTTCACAAAGAAAATCGTTTGTAGTACCGCTTCGGCTTGATCCCCGATAAAATGGCGTGAAGTTCACGGGCGTCAAGGGTGATTTTGCCGTCCGCGGACTTCGGGAGATTGAAACGGCCCTGTACCAGACGTTTCGACCAGATGGCATAACCGTCGCTGTCCCAATAGAGGACTTTGACCATTTTAAAGGTCCGGTTGAAGAATACGAACAGGTGGCCGGAAGTCGGATCGGCGGCAAAATATTGCTGAACCATCCCAGGCAAACCATCGAAGGACTTGTGCAAATTGATCGGGGTGCGGCAATAATAGATCCTGACGGCGGAGGATAAAGGCAGCATCAGATCACCCCCAATGCCGACAACAGTCGGTGCAACGTCGGAATATCGAAGTCCGATTGGAGGGCTATGTGTAATTCTCCCACTTCAAGCGAAATAC
>CAZHPP010000640.1:0-2205 GCA_964534535.1 uncultured Victivallales bacterium
AGTCATTCCGCAAGACAGCCTCCGATGAACGCGCAAAGGACGAAATCATGGATATTTACATGAAAACACCGTTTTACGGGGTTCCGCGTCTCACGGCGGAACTGAACCGCCGAGGGTTCAAAGTCAATCACAAACGGGTGAAGCGGCTTCACCGGAGTCTTGGCTTGCGAACGGTTTATCCGCATCCTCACTTCAATACCTCGGAGCCGCATCCGGAACACGAGAAGTTTCCGTACCTGCTGAAGGAGCTCAAAATCGAGCGCCCGAATCAGGTATGGTCCACCGATATCACTTATACCGCGGTGGCCGGACACCGTGCGTTCGTGATCGGCATCGTGGACTGGTTCAGCCGCAAGGTCGTGGGCTACAACGTCGTCAATACGATGGACGCCTATCTTTGTGTGGAAACGCTGCAGATGGCCTTGGAACGGTACGGAAAGCCGGAAATCTTCAATTCGGACCAGGGCAGTCAGTTTACCAGTATGGAGTTTGTAAATGAACTTCGCGGCCGGAATATCCGGATCAGCATGGACGGGCGGGGGCGCTGCCTGGATAACGCCAGGATGGAACGTTTCTGGTGGGCGTTGAAGTACGAGGATATCAAACTCAAGGAGTACGTCAGTCTGCCGCAACTGCGGTTCGGCGTCCAGCACTATGTGAACTTTTACAACACGCGGCGGATTCATGCGGCGTTGCAATACCAAACGCCCGATGAAGTCTATTTCGCAACTTGCAATCAACAAAACAAAGTGTATGGTAACTCAAGGCCGTTTACACCTATCTTTTAAGAAAAATAGTCCAAGCTAAGGGGCTAGGCGCATAAGGAGATTTTCATACGCAGGAAAAACAGTTCCATCGGCGCGGTGTAATACATCGTTCCCATCTCGGGAGGACACAAAGTCCGCTGGATCCACTCTATGAACGGCGACGAAAACGGCCAAGCCACCGGGAACAGACACATGAAAAGCAACAGACACCAGATCAGTCTGCACCGAAATTCCTCCAAGTGGCCGGAAACGCTGGACAAAGGCAATTCTTCCGCCATATGTTATCCCATCAGGCTTTTTGCGCCGGTTCCGAACCGGAAGCCGCTTCCGTGGCCGGCGTCGGCGCAGATTCGGTCGTCACGACTTTTGCCGGGGTTTCCGGAGCCGTTTGGGGCGCCGGAATCGTCAGCATCTCATCTTTGGCCTTCTTGAATTCATTGATCGCCTTGCCCATCGACCGCGCTATTTCCGGTAACCGTTTTGCCCCGAAAAAGAGCAGTACCACCAGAAAAATCAAAATAATTTCCGTCATTCCCAAACCCATAATTCCCCCAGGTCTTGAATTTTCCTTTTATCTTGTGCCAATGGTCAACGGTATTTACGTTTCAGGAAAATAATGCCGACAATGCATAATACTCCCAACGGCAGAGTGACATAAATACCGTTCTGAAGCAGCCAGTCCCAAAGATTACTGCCAAAATGCCGGAACCATCTTCCCGTCGCGGCCACAGCATCCGTCATCCATACTCGAAACCCACTCGGAGCAGCCCCATAGGAATCCAGAACCGCACGGCCAAAGTCCTGGTTGTTGCCATCGATGACCCTTCCCCCCCCTGGGGGAACGAAAAGACTCTCATCCATCGTTTCCGGGAACTGCACTTTGGTCCAACGCCGCCCCGAGAGCATTTTCCCGTCTCCCCCATAAAGGGTATAGCCATAAACGACTGGACGCGCCGGATCCTTGTCGATAATCAAGCGGATTGATTTGATGTAAAACTGCTTGATTTGCTCTGTATCTTCGGTCAGCTCGGCTTCCGAGAACATCCAATCATCAGGAGGCAAAAGGAACGTCTCATTAACACCGGGAAATCGTTCGCTGAAAATTTTTTCCAAGATCGTGCAATTCTGGTCTTCGTACACATGACTCAATGGTATCTTTTTCAAGGCATTACCGAGACTTGGATAAATAACCGTAAGCTGATAGCAGGGACGTCCGTTATAGTTTATCTCCCGCAACTTATACTGTCCGGAATCAAGGCGAGGTTGCAACACCATGCCATAGAGCAACTGCATCCAGCCATAAAAACTCACGGGAGCAAAAATAACTTTGCCGCCTATGGGAGTTTCTCCTGATAACGCGAGTCGTTCCTCTTGCCAGTACCACTGTCCGACAGCCGGAGGAGCCGCGAAAACCGAACGAGATACCCGGCGACCATTA
>CAZHPP010000641.1:0-2204 GCA_964534535.1 uncultured Victivallales bacterium
ATATCCAGAAAGCGTTCTCTATGAAAAACCTGATATCTTGTTCCGCTTTTGCATTTTTCTTGGCTGGAAATGGAAATGAACTGATTGGCAACGGTTCATTCGAAAAGATGGATTCAGGGAACGCAGGGAAAACACTGGAATGGCGAAACAACAAATCCTGCAGGATGGAAAGCGGGAACCATTTTATTTGCTGTTCCAGAAACGCAGAAGGGAAGACGGATGATGTCTGTTCCACATTGTTTCCCATAAAAGGCGGGAGTGATTTTAAGCTCAGTTTCCGGCATCGTGGCATGAACGGTTATTGCTATATTCTTTGGGAAAACATGAAGAGGGAGAAGATCCGTCCGGATACACAGTTTTCAGTCCCCGTTTCCGGTTTATGGCAAAACGCCTCTTTTCAGGGAAAGGTCCCGTCTGAAGCAGCTTTTGGCATGCTGCTCTTCCGCTCTTTTGACTCGAAAAGAGGGTGCGATTTCGATGACATATCACTGAAAGGGGAAAATGGAATTACAAGTGATGTAATTGCGAAGGGAATTCGGATTGTACTCCCGGAACGGGCCACCCCATGGGATGTTACAGCACAGCGTGAACTTAAGACCTATCTTCCGCAGGTTTTAAAGGATCGATTGGAAATTGGTGGAACCGCAATCCAAGCAATTTTTCTTGTACACAAGGATTCTCTTCCAGAGGAAACCTGGACACTTAAGGCACTCGGCAATACGCTGGAGATCGGCGGTTCCGGACGCGGTCTGCTGTATGGAACATATGTTTTTCTGGAAGAATATCTTGGTATTCACTGGTGGAATCCGCGTGATGAGTATATTCCTCCAGCCTCAAATGTGCGGCTGAAGGCGTTGGATATTTCCGGGAAGCCCTGCATGATTTATCGAGATTTGTTCCGTGATGAGGAACAAGATGATGGCGGACGTTTTTTTGCTCGGAATCGTACTAACCGTTCCGGAGATGCTAAAATTGCAGAGACCTATGGAGGTGCATTCCGTTATGGGGCACCGTATCACTGTCATACACTGAATCTCTATGTCCCGCCAGAAAAATATCGTAAAACTCACCCGGAATATTTTTCTCTCCGGAATGGAAAACGAATGTTCGGTCAAGCAGCCGGTCAGTTTTGTCTGACGAACCCGGATGTGAAGGAACTGGTTCTGAAACAACTTCGCGCAAATATTCGAAACGATTTGGAATCTTCTGCGCGGAAAGGAATTCCTCCGGCAAGACTTTTTGACATATCCATCAACGACAACGCGAATTCCTGCCAGTGCCCGCGCTGTATCGCAGCTGTAAAAAAATATAATGAATCAGGGGTTCTAATCAATTTTATAAATTCCATTGCGGAACCGATAGCGAAAGAATATCCACACGTCATGCTGACGACGCTTTTTTACTGGTATACGGAATCCCTGCCGAAAGGCGGAGTACATCCGGCAAAGAATGTAATCGCGAAATTCTGTAATATCAGGAACAACAAACTGTCTGGAATTTCTTCCCATGACAATGAAAGTTACCGCACAATGCTGGAAGGCTGGTCCAAACTTGCAGATACTCTGTTCATCTGGGACTATGCACTATCCTATCATACATACGAGTTGCCGCTTCCGTCAGAATATTATTATGGGGAACTCCACAAGTTCTATGCAGATCACAAAGTCAGGGGAATTTTTTGGGAACATGAACGCCCCTATCGTGCCGACATGTACGATTTAAAAGCATGGCTTGAACTGAAACTGATGGAAAATCCGAAGCGCGATCTTAAGGAGCTGATGGACATTTTCTATCCGCTTTATTACGGAGCCGCAGCGTCAGAGGTTCGTGCAAGTCGGGAACTGCTGCTGAACGCCGCAATCAAAAATCATGGAAATGTCGGATTTAATTCTGTCGATATTGATTTTCATTACATCGATTTGGATACACTTCTGAAGTGTGAGTCATTGTTTGATACCGCCGAGAAAAAAGTTTCAGGGTCGCCCGAACTTCTGACCCGCGTACGCATGGCCCGTCTTGGACTTGATGTGCTGGCCGGACGTCAAATTGGATTCTATGCTGCTGAATGGGAGAAACGGGGAAGAAAGTTTTCCGAATTTCCGATTGACAGAATAATTCTTCTTCGGCGCCTCAGGGAAAGCTGGCTTCCATATACAGCCAGATTTGCAAAACCGGAGACTTACCGGGCTGTGGTGGAACAGGAG
>CAZHPP010000642.1:0-2203 GCA_964534535.1 uncultured Victivallales bacterium
GAGCGGATCTGACGCCGTCGCAACGCTCTACGATGGGAACGGGACGGTCCTCGGCACGTCGACCTCGGGAACGATTACGTTTTCGACCTATGGAGACGTGAAGAAGTTCTCCATCGGAGCGGGGAACGCAACCGGAGCGAACTTCTACATGCTCGCCGTTCCCACGACCTGATCCTGACACAGCACCATCCGAATCCGTCCGCGGAACTGCAAAAGGTTTCGCGGACGGATTTTTTCTGCAAAGTGTGACAGGAAATAAGACTGCCAAAACTCCGGCACCGTTCGTCAGACATGTCGGACAAGTCGGACTCGTCCGACAAATGAGTGGAAGAACATGCACAGCAGGTCTGTGAAATGGCGGCATGGTCACAATAAGGGCACTTTTGTCATTGCTGCCACAGGAGAGCATCTTATTTTATGTTCTCAAATCCAGATTTTTCCCCTTGCACGGCATGGAGCGTCCCGGGGGGACGCAGGAATACAGCCGGGGGTGAGCGAAGCGCAACCCCCGGAAAATGGAAAATGCGAAATGAGCCCTGAAGGGGCTCTGGAAAACATGTCTTCCGCACGATTCCAATTTGTCCTTTGGGACGCGGGTCGCTCTTCGAGCTCCGCGGATGAACTTCGTTCATGCTCAAACCGGGGGCTTGGAAGCCCCCGGCTGCATTCCGCCGCCCCTTCAGGGCGGAGAAACAGGACGGGATATTTTCTTTTTTAGGGAATGGAGATTCCAAGAACTTATCAGGAGCGGCAGTTTTCTGAAATCCATATTTTACCGCCTCTTTGTCAAATATCGTCAAAGACTCCTTTTTTTCAGGAATTCCCTTGACTTTCGGCAGGAACGGGGATATATTGAAACATATGAAAACAGTAAAAATCAGCGTATTTTCCGGGTGGCGCAGCTGGCGGTGATCCGTCGGCGGACTGTTTTCATCCTGTTTTTTGAATGCCGGCGGATTGGAAGAAATTTCAATCCGCTTTTTTTGTTTCCAGAAAAACAAACCAGAAAGGGTTTTGGAATATGAATCAAGACATGCCGTACAAGCTCATGCTCTCCGAAAAGGAACTCGCCTCCCAGTGGTACAACGTCCGCGCCGACATGAAGAAAAAACCGGCGCCGCTCCTCAATCCGGCCACGAAAAAGCCCATCACCCTCGACGAACTCAGCAAAGTCTTCTGCACCGAGCTTGCAAAGCAGGAACTGAACGACACCGACGCGTGGATCGACATTCCCGGAGAAATCATGGATTTCTACCGCATGTACCGCCCTTCCCCGCTCGTGCGCGCCTATTTCCTCGAAAAGGCGCTTGACACCCCCGCTCACATCTTCTACAAGTTCGAAGGCAACAACACTTCCGGCAGCCACAAGCTCAATTCCGCCATCGCACAGGCCTATTACGCCAAGAAGCAGGGCCTCAAGGGCGTCACCACCGAAACCGGCGCCGGACAGTGGGGCACGGCGCTTTCCATGGCCTGCGCGTTCTTCAAGCTGGAATGCAGCGTGTTCATGGTCAAATGCTCGTACGAGCAAAAACCCTTCCGCCGCGAAGTCATGCGCACGTTCGGCGCGAACGTGACGCCTTCGCCCTCGGATACGACCAAAGTCGGACGCGACATTCTCCGGCGCTTCCCCGGCACGACCGGAAGCCTCGGCTGCGCCATTTCGGAAGCCGTGGAAGCCGCCGTCACGCATCCCGGACGCCGCTACGTCCTGGGGTCCGTGCTTTCCCAGGTGCTTCTGCATCAGTCGATCATCGGACTCGAAACGCAGGCCGCGCTGAAGAAATACGGCGTGAAGGCGGACATCATCATCGGCTGCGCCGGAGGCGGATCGAACC
This sequence comes from uncultured Victivallales bacterium, assembly GCA_964534535.1. Taxonomy (GTDB): domain Bacteria; phylum Verrucomicrobiota; class Lentisphaeria; order Victivallales; family UBA1829; genus CAZHPP01. Next base: position 1,839 of record CAZHPP010000642.1, read on the forward strand.
TCGGCGGCCTGATCTCCCCGTTCATGGGCGAAGTGCTCCGCGGCGAGGCGAAATACCGCTTCATCGCCGTCGAACCGGCCTCCTGCCCCAGCCTCACGCGCGGCAAATACGCCTACGACTTCTGCGACACCGGAAAGGTCTGCCCGCTCGCCAAGATGTACACCCTCGGCTGCGGATTCATTCCCTCGCCCAGCCACGCCGGCGGACTCCGCTATCACGGCATGAGCTCCATCGTTTCCGAACTCTACGATGAAAAGATGATCGAGGCGCGCGCCGTCGAACAGACTTCCGTCTTCAAGGCGGCCACCGACTTCGCCCGCGTCGAAGGCATTCTCCCCGCCCCCGAAAGCAGCCACGCCATCAAG
>CAZHPP010000643.1:0-2199 GCA_964534535.1 uncultured Victivallales bacterium
TGATCCCCCGAAAATAGGCTTTCGCGGAACCGTCCGCGATCGGCGGCTCCGGGCTGTCCATCTCCACATACGCGTTGTCGATATGCGCCGCGTGGAGCGAGGACATGATGTGTTCGACCGTGACGACGAACGCGCCCGTAGTGCGGGAGGCGATCGTTGTGGCGCGGCGGACGTCGATCACGTTGCCGGCGACCGCCAGCACTTCGGGACGGTGCGGCATGTCGATCCGCCGGAAGACGATCCCCGTGTTTTCCGGGGCCGGAAGAATCGAAAGATTCGTCCGCACTCCCGTGTGAAGAGCGATTCCGGAAACCGTGACTTTCCCGCCGACTGTGTTCTGTTTGTCCATCTGAGTGTGCATCCGTCAGACGTTGTCGAGCGTGGATTTGTAGCGCTTCACGAGATCGTCGAGCTTCAGGAAACGGTCGCCTTCCTTCGATTTGAATTCGACCGAGCCGCTTCTGGTGGTCTTGCCGACTTCGGCGACGGGAACGTCTCCGAGGATCTCGCGGACCTTCGCGACATCCTTGTGCGAACAGGTCATCACGAAGCGGCTGTTCGATTCGCTGAACAGCTTTTCAAGGTCGGAAAGCTTTTCCGCGCACGGAATCTGGTCGAGGTCGATCACCGCGCCCAGACGTCCGCCCATCAGCATCTTCGCAAAGGCGACTCCGAGTCCGCCCAGCGAGGGCGACATCGAGGAATGGAGGATTCCGGTCGTCATGAGTTTTGCATACCGTTCATAAAGTTTTTTCGCAAAGGCGGTGTCGACCTTCGGGACGTCGTTGCCCACGGCGCCCAGCATGGAGGCATATTCGCTGCCGCCGAGTTCGCGCTTCGTGAGCCCCGCGACCAGAATCGAATCGCCGGAGAGCTTGGCGTCGATCGAACGCGCCTTGGAAACGTCGTCAATCTTGCCCATCACGCTGAAAAGAACGGTGGGCGGAATCGAAATCTTGCGTCCGCCGCGCGTGCTGTCGTTCTTCATGGAGTCCTTGCCGGAAACGCACGGAACGGTGAGCGCGGTCGCATAGTCGTAAAGCGCCATGTTCGCGCGGACGAGCTGGGCCATCTTGTATTCGCCGTCCGGCGTCTTTTCGCTCTGGACGGGATCGGGCCAGCAGAAGTTGTCGAGTCCGGCGAGCCGGTCGAACCGGGCGCCGACCGCGACCGCCTGCCGCACGGCAACGTCCATTGCGGACATCATCATGTGATAGGTGTCGATGTCGCTGTATTTCGGCAGAATGCCCGCGGAAAGGACGATTCCCTCCTTCGAAAGAGGAGAAGCCATGAAGACGGTCGCGTCGGATGCCACGTCCCGCTTCACGCCCGTGTACGGCTTGATCACGCTCAGGCCTTTGACCTCGTGGTCGTACTGGCGGGCCTTGTATTCGCAGGAGCAGATGTCGAGCGCGCCCAGAAGTTCGGGCAGGTCCTTTTCGATCCTGTGTCCCTTGAGGTCCGGCTCGCTGAAATGCTTCGGCTCCCATCTGGCCGTCAGGTGATACCGCGGCAGCCCCTTGTGCATGAATTCGATGTCGATCAGGGCCACGGTCTTTCCGTCGTAGAGGATATGGAATTTTCCGGAATCGGTGAATTTTCCGAGAATGGTGGCTTCGACGCTGCGCGCCTTCGCGGCCGCCATGAATTCGTCGATGTGTTCGGGCGGCACGGCGAAGCTCATGCGCTCCTGGGCTTCCGAAACGAGGATTTCCCAGGGCTTGAGTCCGGCGTATTTGAGCGGAGCCTTCGCAAGGTCCATTTCGCAGCCGCTGCACACTTCGGCCATTTCGCCCACGCTCGAGGAAAGCCCGCCCGCGCCGTTGTCCGTGACAAACCGGTAAAGGTTTCTGTCCCGGATTTCATACATGAAGTCGGACATCTTCTTCTGGGTGATGGGGTCGCCGATCTGGACGGCCTGCGAGGGGCTGTCCTTGTGAAGCTCTTCGCTGGAGAACGTGGCGCCGTGAATGCCGTCCTTGCCGATCCGGCCGCCGGCCATCACGATCAGGTCGCCCGGCTTGATCGTCTTGGTCCAGCCGTCGACCTTTCCGCATTTGCGCGGAAGGGTTCCGAGCGTGCCGCAGTAGACCAGCGGCTTGCCGATGTAGCGTTCGTCAAAGCGCTCCCAGCCGGTGGCGTACGGGATTCCGCTCTGGTTGCCGCCGTCGATCACGCCCTTGTGGACGCCGTCGCGGA
>CAZHPP010000644.1:0-2190 GCA_964534535.1 uncultured Victivallales bacterium
TGCCGCATGTTTCCTCCAGAAACTTTTTGATCCGGTAGGAGACGCCACAGCGGTTGCGCAGATACATTTCCGCATGACGCGGCAGAACATATTCGGCATATTTCCCCTCTGCGCCGCGCTGCTCAAAGAGCGTCCGCAGATAGGATTCCAGTTGCGGCATAATGGGAATATCCACTCCGACTTGAGTTTTCCGCATTTTACCGCGCCGGATCACCTGATTGTCAAAGTCTATTTCGTCCCAGCGCAGCGTGCAGATGTCACCCTCGCGCAAAGCCGTGGACATGGCCAGCACGAACAACGGTTCGACGAACGGGTCGAAATTCTTGCGGATGACGGCTAATTCTTCCTGAGTGAAGGGCTGGCGCGTTTCCGTGTCGAGAGACGGTTTCGGGATCTGTTCAAACGGATTGGAAATCAATCCGACGTCATCGGATCCTGAAAGTCGGCTAAAGCCAATACGTTAGAGGTCAATTTTTATTGAAACGGCATTATTTTTCTGATTTATGCAGAAAAATATGCCGTTTTTTGCTTGCATTTTATAGTATTTGTATTATATTAAATACAAATACTATTTATAGGGAGAATGCTGTGGATAACGATTTTTTTGGAAAAGTACATGTTGGAATCCGTCGGGAACGCCAGAAAAACGGGGATATTTATGTTTTCGAGAATAAGACCGTTTACGATCCTAAAAGCCGAAAGACCAAATCGCTTGGGCAGAAACTTACTGGCAAAATCAAAGCCGGAACCAGTGAGATCGTTTCAACCCGAAGCAAACGAAAGAAAGGTGAAACGTCTTCCACGGCCTCCGCTTTTCGTTTTCGCACAGGATTAACCGATATTTTGAACTGGGCTGGAAAAGTTTCCGGGATTGATGCGGATGTATCAGCTGCTTTTCCGGAAGGCGAAGCGGCAAAGATTCTCTCAATTGCCCGCTACTGGCTTGCCACCGACGGAAATACACTCCCCCATCTGGAAAGTTGGCAAATTATGCATGAACTGCCTTATCCGCAAGGAATCAGTGAGGATGTTTACGGCGAATTATTCCAATCGGTTGGCCTCAATGAAGCCAGTGTACAGCGTTATTTTCATGAACGCGCCGCATCGCTGAGCGTACACCCGGTTCTTGCACTGGATTCTACCACCATTTCGACCTATTCGGAGAATCAAATCGAGGCACGTCAGGGATTCAATAAAGACCACGACGGACTCGATACGATCAAACTGTTGACCATCTATTCTGTCAAGGATCGCGAACCAATCGCTTTTGCCAAACAGCCGGGAAATATCCCTGACGTGATTTCCATTGAAAACGCCATTGCGCAACTCCGCTGTTTCAACATCGAAAAGCCGTTGATTGTGACGGATAACGGCTATTACAGCGAAAAAAACATCATGGAATTTGCCTTGCGGAATCTGAAATTTCTGACGTTGGCCGATCCCGATATCACATGGGTTCGCAGCGCGGTTGATTCGCTGCGTGAGCAAATGGACGGCATGTCGGCGGTTTGCCCGTTTGACTTGAGCATTTGCGGTGCTTCTACGATGCGGATACATGAATTCAAACGAACGCGTCAGCGTTCACGCAACGGCATTTCAAGCGGGGAAGCGGAATGCTTTTCCAAACGGTTATATTTGCATGTCTTTTATTCACAGGATTACGCCAATAAGCATGCGTTGGCCTTCCGCAAGGAACTTCTGCTTTTGAAGCAAATGGTCGAGGCCGGCCAAACGGAATTCACCCAGGCCGCCGAGCGGAGAATTGCAAAATATTTGGTCTGTTCAAAAGTTGGACGAGGCGGCAAATTGAATGTTACATTCAATGACAAGGCCTGCGCTGAAGCGAAGCATTATTTCGGATTCTTTACGCTGTTAAGCAATCAGTCGATGGATACCTTTGAGGCACTGACGAATTACCGGCTCAGAGAAAAAATTGAGGAACTTTTCTGCGATCAGAAAAATTCATTTGACTGTCATCGGACACGGGTATGGACTCCAGATCGACTTCGCGGACGCCTGTTTGTTCAATTTGTCGGCCTTGGATTGCATTGTTTCATTGCTAAAAAGATTGAAGATGTGAAGAAAAAATTAGGACATGCTGAAAACGGAAAAAGCGCGGAGCAAATAAAATTGGAAAAGAAATTGCTCGCATGGCTGGAGAACCATTCCATGGCTCAGATCTTCGACTGG
>CAZHPP010000645.1:0-2186 GCA_964534535.1 uncultured Victivallales bacterium
CTTGTGTCCGGTCTTGGGAAGGGATTCGTACTGGACGCCGTTTTCGGTGAAGAAGATGGAATCGGGGACTTCATTTCCGGCGAGCATTCCGGTGCGGAGGTCCAGGCCTTCCTTGCGGCGGGAATCCACGTCCGAGCGTTCGTAGACGCCTTCGGCATACCGGAGCAGAAGTCTTGCGAGCGTTTCGCGATAAGTTTCGACGCCGGCGCCGGAAATCTGGCATACGGCGTATTTCCCGTAGAGGTCGCAGACGAAGCCCGGGATTCCGTCGGATTCGGCATTGACGAGCCGGAAGGCGTCGGGGAGCGTTCCGCCGAATACGAGTCTGCGGAGTTCAAACGCGGCGCGGAGCTTTTCGGCGAAGAAGGCTTCGTCGGGAACTTCGTCCTCGCGGAAGGACCAGATGCGGGCGCGGATGGCGGAATCGGGCGAATATGCGCCGAGGGCGAGGAAGGCGGAAGAGGAATCGAGGATCCGGACCGTTTCGCCGCGGGCGATTCCGGGATCGGCGGAGGCGACTGCGCCGGAAAAGATCCACGGATGACGGCGCTTGACCGAGAGGTCGCGTCCCTGTTTGAGTGTGATGGATTTCATGTCAGAAGAGATTCTGCTGGGAGAAGGAATCGGTTTTGGGAGGTTCGGGCGGCTTCTGCGGGGCGAAGAGGGAACCGGAATCGTCGGGCAGCTCCTTGAGGATGCTGCGGAGTTCCAGTTCGCGGCAGATTTCGCGAACCGCGTTCCAGTCGGGCTCGGGACGGCGGAAGTTCTCGAGCTTCCAGACGACGCCTTCGGGCGGGTTCCTGTGGAGTTCGACGAGCTTTACGTTCTTCAGGAAGAGTTCGCGGGAGCTTTCGAGCTTGGCGCGCAGGGATTCGCTTTTGACCTTTGCGGCGTTGTCGAAGACGGCCGTTCCGGAACCGAATTCGGAAAGGAGCTTCGCGGCGGTCTTGGCGCCGACTCCGTTCACGCCGGGAATGTTGTCGGAAGCGTCGCCGAGGAGCGCAAGATAATCGACGATCCGTTCGGGGGGAACGCCGAATTTCTCGGCAACCTCGGCGGGGCCGCGGAGCCTGAGCCCGCCGGCGGGATCGGGCACGAGCATGGTCACGCGGGAGTCGATGACCTGGGAAAGGTCCTTGTCGCCGGAAACAATCACGACTTTCTCAGGGGCGAGCGCCCCCGCGATGGAGGCGAGCAGGTCGTCGGCTTCGCAGCCGTCGTGTTCGACCTCGATCCAGCCGAAGGCGCGGACGAGTCTGCGGATGTACGGGATCTGCAGGCTCATTTCGGGCGGCATGGGCGGGCGGTTGGCCTTGTAGTCGGGAGCGAGCTCCATGCGGAAGGCGGGCTTGCCCTTGTCGTAGACGAATGCGCCGAAGGGGGACTTGTGTTCGCGGTCGAGCCGGATCAGGAATTTTGCGATTCCGAAGACGGCGTTCGTGGGGGCGCCGGCGCTGTTCGAAAGGGCCTTGACCGCGTGAAAGCAGCGGTAGATCTGGGCGAACGAATCGACGAGCATGACCGGCGAATCCATAGTCACCTCGATTTTTGTCTTATTTCCACTCGAGCACGGAGGGATCGTAGCCGGCGGGAGCCTCGTAGCCGAGCAGTTCGATGCAGGTGGCCGCGATCGAGCTGATCCCGAGTCCGGGCTTCAGCTGCGTTTTGAACGGAGCCTTGCCGGAGACATCGTAGACGATGCAGGGGACGGGGTTCAGCGAATGGCTGGTCTTGCGGCGGGGATTGCCCTCCTTGTCCAGCTTGACGGAGCCGTCCTTCGCGTGTTCGAACATGTCGTCGGCGTTGCCGTGGTCGGCCGTGACGACGAGCACGCCGCCGGCCTTTTCCACGGCCTCGAAGATGCGCTTCAGGGAAAGGTCGAGCGCGCCCATGGCCACCTGGACGGCCTGGTAGATTCCGGTGTGGCCGACCATGTCGCCGTTGGGGAAGTTCAGGCGGATGAAATCATATTTTCCGCTGCCGACGGCCGCGATGACGGCGTCGGCGATTTCGGCGCACTGCATCCAGGGACGCTGTTCGAAGGGGATCACGTCCGAGGGGATTTCCTGATAGGTTTCGAGCTTTTCGCTGAATTTTCCGGAGCGGTTGCCGTTGAAGAAGTAGGTCACGTGTCCGTACTTCTGGGTTTCGGAAATGGCGAACTGGCGGACGCCCGTCTTCACGAG
>CAZHPP010000646.1:0-2178 GCA_964534535.1 uncultured Victivallales bacterium
TCCTCTATTTCCGCAGATACAGGAAGCCCGGCGCGGATGGTGATTGATTTGATGCGGCCGTCCCCGACCCTGCGGATGCGCCGCAGAAGGCGTTCATGTTTCTCCGTCAGGATGAAATCCCCGTCCATGCGGCTTGCCTTGTGCGGGGTATCCTCGTGATCAAAATTTGCCGTGATGATTTTCCTGCTTGATGGGGTGATCTTCGCATGTCCGTCTTCGATGTCGAGGTTTTCGAGGCGGCCGAAGAACACCGTCCCCATAAGGGATATCAGTTTCCGGTCGCCGGGTTCAAGTTGTCCGAATGTCATTTATCTTCTGCTCCTTGCCGTTGTTTCTCGTCATGGCATTAATTTACATCGGGGCAAGCGGAACATGAGAGGGGGACAGATTCGGACAACCCGGGACACATTTTTCCCCGCAGAGGTTGAGGTGGCAGGAAAAGTTGAATTTTTTTCGTTGTCCCGGATTCTTGGGACAAAGTCCGAAGTTGGCCCGGATTTTTCGCGCTATGGGGCGTTATTTATTTTGCTGTCAATGATTAAGACAAAAAAAGAGCTGTCCGAAGTTGTCCCGGATTTTCGGGACAAGCATAGGCAGCCTGTTGATGGCAAAGGGATTTTCCTGTCCTGGTTTTTCGGGACAGGTTTCAGATTCAGCAGAGGCGCAAAATTTTTCCGGCCGCGTCTTTCACGGCATCGACCAGTTCTGCGGGTGACAGCGGGATCGCATCGCCTTTTTGGGACATGATCCACGGCACCACCACTTCAAGGGAGACTTCCGGGATTGTGAAGATATGGGTTTCCGCATCCGGTTTGATGGTCTGTTTTGAGTGCATCGTGTTCGAAATGGCGAACTTCCTTGCATTTCCGCAAAGGCGGATTTTCACGTCAAGAATCTTCCGGTAGCTTACGAGGGTGTCGAGCGTGACCGAGTCGATGATCCTCATGTCTGGAGAAAAGGTGCTCTTCAGCAACTTTGCATGCAGAATACGGCTGATTACGAACGTTCGCTGCTCGTTTTTCAAGCGGCAGAAAGCCTTGATCCGCCATTCCCTGTTGTACAGGAAGAGTACATGCGGATCGACGACGCGCTCGCTGATGTTGCCCCGCTGGTCGTCATAGCAGATTTGGATGCACCGGTGATCCTGCCATGCCTCGAACACGATGGGAAAGACCTCCGACATCTCCACCGCTCCGGCTTCGGCGAAGATCTTCAGCGACTTCACACAGGTCGTGTCGAGGAAATCCGGGTTGTTCCCCTTCAATATCTCGTCCACGGCGGTCTGGATTTTCGACTTCACCGGATCGGGGAAAATATCCTCGGCAAGTTTCGCACCGAGGATGAGCGCCATCATCCCTGTTTCGCTCAAGTCGGCGGGGCAGTTGAAGTCCCATCCATGGTGTTTCAGATAATATCCCGGGGCGCTCCGGTCATAATTGACCGGGCAACCGAAGTCCGCTCTTAGCGCCTTGATGTCTCGGAGCACGGTTTTCGTGCAGCATGCCACGTTTAGCCCTTTGTAAAGCTCCATATTGCCGAATTCCTTGACCAGCGACTGGGGTGTCGGATAGGCATTTTTTTTCAGCAGTGCGGAGATCCGCGCCAGCCGAATAAGCTGTTTTCGTGGAAGAATCGGCCCCTTTGGTTTTTTTTCCATATTTTACGCCCCCGCGATTTTCACGGACATGATTTGTCTGTGTGACCCAATATATTATCCTCCGCACAATAATTCAAGGGCGATGTTGAAGATCGGTCCACAGCCGTCGCCCTTACGCACCTAAAAGGAGGGTTATGGCATGAACTATTCCGCATCGCACCGTCTTCGCGAGATCCGCATCATCGGTGGCTTTCTTGATGGCGTAGTCTACCAGTTTTCCGACAAGCTGAACTGCATCATCGGGGCGCGCGGGACGGGCAAGACATCCATTCTTGAATTCGTCCGCTACGCGCTGAACGCCATGCCCGCAAACCCATCGTCCCGCAGAAACATAGAAACGCTGGTCGAAAGCAACCTCGACGGCGGCCGCATCGAAGTCACCATCGAGACGCGCGAGGGGCTTCCGTACATCGTCAGCCGCAGCGCAGGTGAGCCTCCGATAGTCCTGACTCTCGGGCATCAGGCCACCGGGCTGAATTTCTCCACGGCGCTATTCCGTTTGGATGTCTTCAGCCAGAACG
>CAZHPP010000647.1:0-2176 GCA_964534535.1 uncultured Victivallales bacterium
CAGCCGTCGGGGAAGTTCCAGTATTTTCCGGGATTCGTGGCCATGGTGGAAATGCACACGAACGATTCGGGGAACGGGCGCTTCGAGCCGCGGTGCAGACGGCACTTCAGCGGTTCCTGCGGCAGTCCGAGGATGCTGGCGACGGACGCCTGCATTCCCAGCAGCTGATGATCGACGGGACGCCAGTTCTTCTTGTCCTTGTTGAAGATTCCGCAGAAATAGTTGGCATAGGTTCCGGCGAGCTTGGGATTGCCCGCGCAGGGAACGAAGTTCAGTCCGGGATAAAGATCGCCGGCCAGCTTGATCATCCATTCGCCGATCACGCAGGTGACGTCGGCCTTGTGAAGACGCTGGAAGAGGTCGGCATAGGGCAGCCAGGCGAGATTGTCGCCGAGCCCCCCGTCGGGGATCACCACGCTCACGCGCTTCCCGGTGCAGTCGTAGTCGTGCTCGAACACGAGTTCGTCTCCGCAGCGGATTTCGATGCGGTAGCGGATGAAGTATTTGCATTCGCCGATGAACAGTTCGCCCGCTTTGTGTTCGTGTTCCTCCAGCAGGATGCCGCTGTCGGTGTCGAACAGGGAAACTCTGTAGCGGCGCTCGGGCGTTTTCGGGAACAGGATCCGGCAGCCGTGTCCGAAATCGAAGCGGATTCCGGCGGCGCCCAGCTGGGTGGGCACCTGTTCCAGGCCGACGGAACAGAGGCTGCTCCGCGGGTCCGGGCCGATGTCGGAGCTGATCAGCGGGGGCTGGGCCGATGCTTTTTTTTCCGTATAGAGAGCGGGCTGAAAGAGATTGTTGTCAATCGTGATTTTCGGCGCGACGAACCGGTACTGTCCGATGGATGCTGCCATAACTGTATTCTCTCATTGAAATTTTCACATAAAATACAGCATGAACGGCAGGAATTCAAACTGCATGGGAAATTTTTCGGGGAAAAGATTCCGTCCGCCGTACCGTCACAGGACGGCGTTGACCAGCATGTAGACCGCGGCCGCGGCCGTAATCACCAGAATGATCCGGTCGAACAGCTTCTTCGGGACCCTGTTCGCAAACAGGATTCCCAGCACCGCACCGAGGAACAGGAACGGCAGCATCCCGAGGTCGGCCTTGAACGACTGCATCGTGATCCGTCCCTGGCAGATGAACATCGGGAGCTTGATGTAGTTGAGGATCATGAAATACCATGCGGCGGTGCCGAGGAACTTCTTTGTGGGAAGTTTCATGGCGATCAGATAAAGCGCCATGATCGGGCCGGCGGCATTGGCGATCTGCGTGGAAAATCCGGCGAAGAGCCCTGTCCCGCAGGTGAAAGTCCAGTGCGAAGGCACTTTTGCGGAATCGCTCCACCAGACCTCGCGGACGATGCTGACCACGGTCAGGGCGAGCACAATCAGCGCAATGGCAACCGTCATGGTGCGGGTGTTGAGCCTGTCGAGCACCCACCATCCGACCAGCAGTCCGGTGATCGCGGCGGGAAACAGTTTTGCGATGAGCTTCCAGTCGCCGCTGCGGCGGTAGTACGCCACGGCGGCGAGGTCCGCGGTGCAGAGCATCGTGAGCTGGAGCCCGGTCGAATATTTGGATTCGAACGTGAGGGCAAGCATGATGACGGGCACGAGCCCGAGTCCGGGGATGCCCGTCTTGTTGACTCCGATCAGGATTGCTCCGGCGGCCAGCACGCAAAGCTGAACCGCCGTCATGTCTCCGAAAAAGAATTCCAGCATGAAGGAATCAGTAGCGGTAATTCTCGGCCTTGAACGGTCCATTGACCTTCACGCCGATGTAATCCGCCTGCTGCTTCGTGAGCTTCGAGAGCGTGGCATTCAGTTTGGCCAGATGCAGGCGCGCGACTTCCTCGTCCAGCGTCTTCGGAATCAGGTAGACCCCGACCTTGTGCGGCTTGGAAGCCAGTTCGACCTGGGCGAGCACCTGGTTGGAGAAGGAGCAGCTCATCACGAAGTTCGGGTGGCCCGTGGCGCATCCGAGGTTCACGAGCCGGCCTTCGGCCAGCAGATAGATGCTGTGGCCGTCCGGGAACGTATAGCGCTGGACCGGGCACTCGCTGCCCTTGATCTGAAGCATCCTGATTCCGGGAACCGCCTTGAGCTCGGCGACTTCGATTTCGTTGTCGAAATGGCCGATGTTGCAGACGATCGCTTCGTCTTTCATCTTT
>CAZHPP010000648.1:0-2166 GCA_964534535.1 uncultured Victivallales bacterium
GCACGCCTGAAAATACTTTTGGCAGGCATATCATTTCTGAAAGCCGGCATCCCGGAGTCCCGCAGAAAGTCTGCGGCGGAGCCATGACAGGCAAACATGGGGAACGTGGTTCTTTCCGTATTTTTTTGCCGCGGGACTGGAAAAATTCCCGAACATGTGATATTTTAGGAAGGTCCTGATCCGACATCTGTCAACTCAAGGAGAAAAAATGAGAGGAATCGCGTTTGCCTGCGCGGCCGTGTGTGCGGCTGCATTCGTTTCCGCCTGCCAGTGCCCCTGCGGCGGAGAGTTCGGAGTCAATTCGAAACGCGCGGAAATCGAAGCCGTCAGGGCTCCCGGAGAAGTGAAGATCGACGGCGTGATCGATCCCCGCGAATGGGCCGGCGCAAAGGAATATACCTTTGCCAAGGCAGCCGATGCGGATGATCTCAATCCTCAGATCCCGGCGAAATTCCGCCGGAGCATCCTTTCCGAAAAATTCCAGTCCGGCAAAGTCCGGCTCATGTACGACAAACAGTATCTCTATATCGCCGCGAGCTTCGACGATTCCGACGTGATGCAGTCCGGACACGAGAGCCAGACTCATCTCTACAGCAAGGGCGACACGTTCGAAATGTTCCTGAAGCCCGAAAACGGCGAGTCCTACTGGGAACTTTACGCCACGCCCGAAAGCAATCATTCGAGTTTCTTCTTCGTTTCCCGCGGCTACCCCGGCTTCGATTCCAAAGACTATTATCACAGGGACATGAAGGTCGCCGCCAAAGTGCTCGGCACCCTCAACAAATACAAAGACACTGACAAGGGCTGGGATGTGGAAGTCGCAGTCCCGATTTCCATGATCGAGGAAACCGGCGTGAAGTTTGACGCTTCCCAGCCGTGGACCGTGCTCCTTGCCCGCTACAACTACAACTACGGCAACAGAAAAGGCTCCCCCCAGAATACCACCGTTCCCAGACTCCCGCAGGCCAATTTCCACCTGACGGAATATTACGGAAAACTGATCCTCAAGTAATTCTGCGGACAACTCAGGAGAGCATCCCGTCATGAACAATGATGTGTTTCTGATCCTTTTCATCGTCTTCATTGCCATGATGGGACTCTGTCCCCTGGCATTCCGCAGAATCAAGGTTCCCTCCGTCATCGCCCTGCTGATCGTGGGCATGGCGATCGGCCCCAGCGGGCTCAACCTCGTGAAGCACCTGACGGCGTCGCTCGCGTTCCTGGGCGCCGACGGCGCCGTGACGGAGGCCCATTTCAACACGTTCCTGAATTCGCTCGGTTCGCTCGGACTCGTCTTCCTGATGGCGCTTGCCGGAATGGAGGCCGATTTCCGCATGATCCGGGACGCCCGCAGGCCGGTCGTGTTCCTGAGCATTCTCACGTTCCTGCTTCCCGCGGTTTCCGGATATCTGGTCTACCGGTATTTCCGTGCGGACGATTTTCCCGGGAAACTGCTTTACGCATCGCTCTTCGCCTCGCACTCGGTCGGAATCGTGTTCCCCGTGATCCGGGAACTCAAGCTCACGCAGACCCGGTTCGGCGCGGCCGTGCTCATATCGACGGTCGTCACGGACATTTCCAGCATCATTCTGCTGGCGGTGAGCGTCCAGCTCAAGCGTCTCGAGGGCGCCGGAGCCGCCATGCGCAAGTCGCTTTCCATTTTCGACTATATCGATCCTTCCGTGTTCGGCGCGTGGTTCACGCCCGCGTTCCTGCTGATCGTGCTGGTGTATCTTGTCCTGGCCGTGTACCTGGTCTACACGATCGGGACCATGCTCGGAAAAATCTTCAAGCCGGGCGAGGACATGCTGATGACGATTCTGCTGCTGGTGATCCTGGCGACCGTGCTCGTCGGCGAATTTCTCGGAATCAACCTGGTGGTGGGAGCGTTCATTGCGGGGCTGGCGCTTTCGCGGCTCGTCAAACAGCAGGAAGGCAATGTCCCGCTGATTTCGCGTTTTGAAAGCATCGGCTACGGTCTGCTGATCCCGTTCCTGTTCATCACGATCGGCATGAAGACGGACTTCAGCGCGTTTGCGCATCCGGGGAACATCATGATCATTGTGCTGACCGTCTGCGGACTGGTTTTCAGCAAGGTCTTTTCCGGCTGGCTCGCCATGCGTCTCAGCGGGTTCGGGAATTATCACGGACTCTGCGCCGGGCTGA
>CAZHPP010000649.1:0-2165 GCA_964534535.1 uncultured Victivallales bacterium
GATGTTGACGGCATTCTTGGTGAGAAGGTTGACAGCGTGGTCGACCTTGACCGTGTCCTTGAACGCGGCGCAGCTGCCGGAGGTGGAATAGCTTCCGGAGAGAATCGGGAGCACATGGAAGAAATAAATTCCCCAGATGTTTCCGTTCATGTGTGCGATCGTGGTGTCATTCTCGTTGTCCGAAAGCTTCATCCCGTGAAGGGTGGTTCCGGTGTTGACGGAAGAGCACGCGGTGAGTCCCGCGATGAGGGCCGCGGAAGCGAGAGTCAGAAGAGATTTCTTGAGCATTTTATCGTTCCTTTCCAATTTTTTGTTTGGATGCACGAATTTTTGAGAACATGCAACAATTTACACCGTCAATCGACGGTTGCAAGCCCGGATTGCAATTTTTTTCTCATTTTCCCCTGAAAAACTGCGGGAAACCGGAGAAAAACGTCATTCCGCCGCATTTCGCGGAAGCGCAAGCTCCAGGCAGAGTCGTCCGGCAGACCGGAATCCGCATGGAATCGAATCCGTGCCCTGGCGTTTCTGCGCTTTTCAGAAGATCATTTTCTGTCATGCTCCGGGATTTTCGGGAGAACAGGCATAGCGCCGTCTCCCGGAAATGCAAACAGGAATCGCTTCATTTTCCCTGAAGCAGTTTTCTGACGTCGACTTTTCCGCCGGTGCGCAGCGATTCATTGACTGCGGCTCCGACGATTACAGCCTGGACCCCGTCTTCGAGCGTGGGCAGATCGGCGGGCGGGACCTCGGCAAACAGATCGTCGAAGAGCCGCGAATCCGCGCCGTCGTGGGAGCCCGAGCCCGTTTCGAGCGGAATCTCGACCGGTTCACCTTTGCCGAACCGGTTCAGCCGGAGCGTGACGCGGCTGACGGCGCGGGCATCGTGGAAATCCCCGGCTTTCGTTCCCGGAATGCGGTAGAGTTCCGTGCGGCATTCCAGCCGACCCGTTTCGCCGTCGAAGACGATGTTCTGTCCCTCGTAATTGGCCTGCGCCGTCAGACTGTAGGAGCAGTAAACGCCGTTTTCGTACCGGATCCCGACGCTCAGAAAATCCTCAATGTCGATTTCCGGGCGGAAGATGCACAGATCGGGCGTGTAGGAATCGGGTGCGGCGTGCCGGAAATAGAGACGCTCCGTCGTCTTTTCCGTATCCGAATCGTATTCGGGACGGTACGGGCATTCCAGTCTGCATGTATGGCAGGTTTTCCCGTGAAAGGCGGAATTCTTCGCGCCGTAGGAGATCAGGGCGCCATACGCGCTGACCTCGGCGGCATGGGTTCCGAGATACCAGTTGAGCTCGTCAAAATGATGGCTGGCCTTGTGGATCTGGAGTCCGCCGGAGTTTTTCTTTTCGCTGTTCCAGCGGCGGAAGTAGCTGGTGCCGTGACAGAGGTCGAGCATTTCGGTGTAGCTTGCGGTGCGGACTTTCCCGATTGCGCCGGAGGAGATGAGCTCATGAATCTTGCGGGCGTGGGGAGTGTATCGGGCGTTGTGGCTGGTCACGGCGAAAACGCCGGGATTCCGTGCGTGCGCGGCGAGGATTTCCCGGCACTGCTGAGCATTGATGCAGAGCGGTTTTTCGGAAATGACTCCGATTCCGCGGTCGAGCGCCTTCACAATATAATGACTGTGGAAGCAGTCCATGGTGGTGATGATGACGCGGTCCGGGCGGACGCTGTCGCACATCCGGTCGAAGTCCGTGAACATGGGGAGTCCGTCCAGGTCCGCGACGTCGCAGAAGCCCTTCATTTTTCCGGGATCGGTATCCATGACGCCGACGATTTCGCAGCGGTCTTTTTTTTCTTTGAGTGCGGAGACAAACGCAGTGACGCGGCTGCTGGCTCCGACGAGTGCAATCTTCATCTTGTGCTTCGGTCCTTTTCTGTCTTTGCAATGAAATGTCTTATTTTGCTTCGTGTTTCAGCGCGGCCTGAATGCCGCAGACATCGCCGAAATAGAATTCGTTGTCCATCAGGTTGATCCAGTCCATGTCAAGGTCCGCGTGGTGTTCTTTCCGGAATTTGAGCAGTTCCATGCCCGGGGTCAGGCGCTGCGTCTTGAATGTCGCGAGGGCATTCCACATCAGACGCGCGTGAGTGTTGGAGAGTTGGAGCTTGCGGAGTCTCATGCGTTCCGCAGCGGAAAGGCTTTTCGATGCGCC
>CAZHPP010000650.1:0-2162 GCA_964534535.1 uncultured Victivallales bacterium
GTATCTTTACATCAAACTTTTGGGACATGCCGTGCCGGGGTGGACTTCGATCGTCCTGCTGATTCTCGGGCTCGGGGGGCTTCAGCTTCTCAGCATCGGCCTGATCGGGGAATACATCGGCAAGATCTATCTGGAAGTGAAGGCGCGTCCCCGCTATTTCATCGAGACCGAACTCGGCAGGAAGAAGGACGAATGAAATTTTTCCGGAATTTTCTGAAGGTGCTTCCCGCAACGGTTCTTTCCCGCAGGCCGTTCGTCTTTGCCGCCTACGACTGGGATTTTTTGAAACGGGTTCCCGAATTTGCCGCAGCGCTCCGGAATACGGAAAGCCCCGCCCTCCTGCTCCAGCTCGGCTGGCAGCATGAAACTCCGTCTGCCTCCGCCCGTCTTGCCGCCGGGATCCGCCGGGCGGTCGATGCGGTTCCGGGGCTCCGCGTGACCGTGCTTGCCAATGCGGCGGCCGAAGTCCAGTCGCTCGCCGGGAACGGCATCGAGACGGTGCTCTGTCACCAGAACGCATTCCTGGATGAACGCCGCTATCTGATCCTTCCGCACGTGAAGAAAATCTATGACGCCATCTATATCGCCCGGATCACTCCGTTCAAGCGCCATAACCTGGCCGCAGGAGTCAAGTCCCTGCGCCTGATCGGCTCGAACTCCCAGTACGAGGCGGAATATGCCCGCGCAGTCCTTGCAAAAATGCCGGACGCGGTCTATTCCTCCCAATGGAACTCCCGGCTCATCTACTATCCCATCAACCAGGCGCACTGCGGACTCTGTCTTTCCTGCGAGGAAGGCGCCATGTTCGTGAGCGCCGAATATCTGCTATGCGGCATTCCGATCGTCAATACGGCGAACATCGGCGGACGCGACCTCATGTTCCCGCCGTTTGCCGTCCGGAACGTGCCGGATTCCCCGGAGGCTGTGGCCGAGGCCGTGGCGCACTGGGCCGCAAAGGCGCCCGATCCGCAGGAAGTCCGCCGCGCCGCACTGGAACTCATGATGCCCTACCGCACTGTCCTGATTGAACTGCTGCGGAAGCTCGGCGTGAAGGAATCCCTGCTGGAATGCTATCAGAAGCATTTTCCGCACAAGCTCGGACTCCGCGTCAGCCGGGCGGCCTCTCTCCTTAAAGTCCTTTCCGGAAACGCCATTCTGGCAGGCTGACTCATGAAGCGCCCCGGATTTTCTGCGGAATACGAGCTCGCCGTGGCCGGAGCCGGAATCGCCGGAATCGCCGCTGCGGTCCAGGCCGCCCGTTTCGGAATCAGAACCGTCCTCATCGAGAAATCGGTCCTTCCCGGCGGACTGGCCACGTCCGGGCTTGTCAATATTTTTCTGCCGCTCTGCGACGGAAGGGGGTGTCAGGTCTCATTCGGAATCGCGGAGGAACTTTTCCGCGCCTCGTTCCGCTGCGGTCCGGGCGGGATTCCCGAAGGCTGGAATCATTCCGGGACGGAACGGCTCCGCACCTCGTTTTCCCCCGCCGCCTTCGTGTTCGCTCTGGATGAACTCCTGGAAAAAGCCGGAGTCGATGTCTGGTACGACACGCTCATCACGGGGGTCCGCATGCGCGGAGGCCGGATTTCCGCGCTCGAAGTCTTCAATGAAGACGGACTCGGCCTTGTCCGCGCGAAATGTTTCGTCGACGCCTCCGGCAGCTGCATCGCCGCCCGGTGCGCCGGAGTTCCCTGCTTCGAAGGGGAAAACGGCGCCTCCCTGTGGGCGCTCCGGTACGACGGGTCGCTTCCCGCAGGGTTCGGTCAGGCCGCGGGCATGTATTTCGGCGGGGCTCCGGCCGACGGCAGTGGCTTCCGTCCGCCGGACCGGCTTCTGGAGCGGCTCGGCATGACGCGGCAGGAGTTCGAATCGAAGACATGGCGCGGAATTTCCGGGAAAGGCGTTTCGGAATTCGTCCGCTTCACACGCCGTCTTGCGCGCGAACATTTCAACCTGATGCGGGAAACGCGCGGACTGGACCGCGAAACGCTGTTCCCGCTGGCGCTGCCTTCCATGCCGCAGTTCCGCAAAATCTGCTGCATTCGCGGGAAGTCCACGCTGAAGGACGGCATGAACGACACCTTTTTTGAGGATTCGGTCGGCCTGGCGGGCGACTGGCGCAAGGCGGGGCCCGTCTGGGAAATTCCGTACGGCACGCTTGT
>CAZHPP010000651.1:0-2162 GCA_964534535.1 uncultured Victivallales bacterium
TCATCAACGCATGCGACGCCCTCAGCGCATCCCGTCCCGGCGCCCGCAGCGAGACCACCGAACTCTATCTCAAGCGCCTCGAACAGCTGGAAGAGATCGCCAACAGCTTCGACGGAATCGAGTCCTGCTTCGCCCTGCAGGCCGGACGCGAGATCCGCGTGGTCGTCCTGCCCGAAAAGATCACTGAGGCCCAGGCTCAGGTCCTTGCCCGCGACATCTGCCTGAGAATCGAAAAGGAAATGAACTATCCCGGCCAGATCAAGGTCACGATCATCCGTGAAACCAGAGCCGTGGAATACGCAAAATGACGTTAGGGGAACTCAAAGAGCGCTTCGACCGCTACGTCTCCCCGTTCCGCCGTCCCGACGGAACGTTCGGAGACGCCATGGCCGAAAAGTACAATCATACCTTCGACGTCGTGGAATACGCCCGCGAAATCGCGGAAGCGGAGCATTTCTCCGCTCCCGACCGTGACACCGTCCTGGCCGCCGCGCTCTTCCATGACTGTGCCCGCTTCGAACAGGTCCGCCGCTTCAACACGTTCAGCGACCAGGCCAGCGGATTCGACCACGGGCACGAGGGCGCGCGTCTGATCATGGCCGAGAATTTCCTTGCCGGAATGCCGCCCGAAGACGTCTGCGCCGCCGTCACGGCCGTCGAACTCCACAACAAGCCTTCCGTCGACTGGAGCCGCCTCGGCTCCGTCCAGGCCCTCGCTTCCAAAACGACCCGGGATTCCGACAAGCTCGCCATTCTCAAGGTGCTTCTCGCCTTCCTGAACGGGGAGCTCAAAATGGAGGACGACGCCATCATGCGTCTCGGAAAGGTCAAACGGACCGGGGAGTTTTCCCCGAAGATCGTCGATGCCGCGCTCAACGGCACCGTCGCGCTTCACCGGGACATGCGTTCCTTCGACGATTTTCTGCTGACCATCTACTCCTGGAGCGGGGAACTTTATTTTCCCGCCTCCGCAAAGATCGCCCTGCGTGAAAATTTCTACGGGAAGCTCCGGAAATTCCTCCCGGCGGAAAATCCCGTTGTCGACACCATTCTGAAAAACACCAACGGACGGCTCGAATGTCTCTGCTCGAAGTCAGGAACCTGAAAAAGTATTACGACGTTCCGCGGCCCGGTTTCTTCCGGAAGCCGCTGAAACTCAAGGCCCTCGACGGCGTCTCCTTCTCGCTTGAAAAGGGCGAGACTCTCGGACTCGTCGGCGAATCCGGATGCGGCAAAAGCACCCTGGGCCGCTCCATCGTCCGGCTCGAGGAACCCACGTCCGGACAGATTCTTCTCGACGGCATCGATCTCGCCCTGCTCCACGGTTCCGAACTCCGGAAACGGCGCGGCAAATTCCAGATGATCTTCCAGGACCCCTACGGTTCCCTCAATCCCAAGATGACCGTCTTCGCCGCCCTCGACGAGGCGCTCCGGCTCCACACGCCGCTCGACGCAGCCGGACGCGCAAAGCGCGTTTCCGAACTCATGGAGCTCGTCGGGCTGGATCCCGAATACGCCGGAAGATACCCGCACCAGTTCAGCGGCGGACAGCGCCAGCGGGTGG
The DNA here is from genome assembly GCA_964534535.1 of uncultured Victivallales bacterium. Lineage (GTDB taxonomy): Bacteria > Verrucomicrobiota > Lentisphaeria > Victivallales > UBA1829 > CAZHPP01. Next base: position 1,565 of record CAZHPP010000651.1, read on the forward strand.
GAATCGCGCGCGCCCTGGCCGTCGAACCCGAACTCATTGTGGCCGACGAACCCGTTTCCGCCCTCGACGTGAGCGTTCAGGCGCAGATCGTGAACCTGCTCATGGAACTCCAGAAAAAACGCGGCTTCGCCATACTCTTCATTGCGCACGATCTCGCCGTGGTGGAACACATCAGCCGCCGCATCATGGTCATGTATCTTGGAAAACTCGTGGAACTCGCCCCAGCGCGCGAACTCTGTTCGGCGCCGGCGCATCCCTATACCAAAGTCCTGCTTTCGGCCGTTCCGACGATCCGGCCGAATCAGGAAAAGCGGATTGTTCCGGGCGGGGATGTGCCTTCGCCGCTGAATCCGCCTTCCGGCTGCCGGTTCCATCCGCGCTGCCCGTACGCCACGGACCTCTGCCGCGAACAGGAGCCGGAACTCCGGGAGCTTTCCAACGGCGTTTTTGCGGCCTGCCATCATCCGCTGAAATAAATAAGGCTGTGTACGAAACGTTGACTGTTTTTTTCAGGGATTCGGGGGTCCAGGGGGAAAAACGGAGGTTTGCCCCCTGGTCGACAGGCGTCGACAAAAAACGAGCGCAAAAAATTTGAATT
>CAZHPP010000652.1:0-2160 GCA_964534535.1 uncultured Victivallales bacterium
CCCTGTCCCAGTGGGATAAATATTCCGCAGTGTTTCAGCTATCTTAACCAGGCGGAAATGTTGGAAGACTATTCTGATGTAAGAAACCAGTATTATTTCATGTTAAAAGATACAGAAATGGCGGGAAATTGTTTGGAATGTGGACTTTGTGAGGAAATATGTTCCCAAAATATTCCTGTTAGGAAAAAACTAAAGGAAGTTGTCCATAAAATGGGAAATTAAATCGTTTTAGAATTTTTTTATGGAGGATTGGATGACGATAAAAGACATAGCTTTGAAGCTGGGAGTTTCCCCGGCGACGGTGTCTTTATGTCTGAACCGGCGGGAAACCGATCCCCGTTACTGCATCAAGCCGGAAAAGGCGGAACGGATCCGCGCTTATGCCCGGGAGTGCGGTTACATTCCCGATGCTGCCGCCGTAAATCTCCGCTCTTCCCAGAAACAGCCACCGGTCGGTATTCTGTTCAACGATTCGCATGGTTTTGAAAGAAGACTTCAGCCACTGCATGACTCTATTGCCATGCTCGAAGAACACAATCGGGAATATCTGGTCATCAGTTATCACGTCGGTCGTATGCACAAGGCTTTGGAACTGCTGCGGAGCCAGCGGGTCACGGAAGTCGTTACGCTCGGATATTTAGAGGAACCCTGTCCGGTCCGCCAGGAAGCCACATTGTCTCTCATGACACCCCTGCAAAAAAAGTTTTGGGAAGAAGACCTGGAAGACTGGCGAAGGATCGGAAAACTGCTTGATGGCATGACCGTTTACGCACCTTATTACCGGTTCCCGCGTCCGGTGAACGGCGGAATCCAGCATGGGCTGGTCCGGATGGGCAATGACATTCTGCAATTTGAAAGGACCATCCTGCGCAGGATCCTTGACATTGGTCTCGGTCCCGTGGTGATTGCGCGATGGAGCGGGCAGGAGGAGTCGTTTGTGCCGGAGCTGATCCCCTCGAAAGAATATATCGTAGAGTCGGGGCATGAGCCGAACCGGTGCGAAGCCGGACGTGTTCTCGGCTACAAACTGGCGGAGTTCCGTAAGAAACATTTTTTCCGGACCGTGTTCTACGGCAACGACATCATCGCCAGCGGGATCATCACTGGACTGATCGAATCCGGTCTCCAAGTCCCCGAAGATGTTGGCGTACTCGGATTCGGCAATGACGATATGTGTCCCTGTATGCGCGTGCCGCTGAGTTCTTTCGACAGCGGGACAGCGGGCAATGCCGTCAAGGCGGTCCGAGCCATTGTGGAACACAAGGCGATTCAGGACGAGATCCATACAGATTTCCAATATTTTGAAAGGAAATCTTTCCGTTTTGGATGATTTTTTTATTGGACTCTAAAACGTTTTATAATAAAGAGGTTTACAAGATGAACGAGAAAAAGGAATCCAAGCCGGAAGTAAAAGCTGGCGGCAAATTGCTGCACAAGTTTTTCTGGAACTGGGACCATTCTACGAACTGGTGTCTCAACACGGTCGGACGCCAGAACTGCGGAGTAAGCAACAGCTACACAAAACCAGCAGACGAATTTGTACGCGATTTCACCCGCATGATCGACTGGAGCGCTGACCACGGGATCGATGCCGTTGGCGTGGTCGGTCTGCTCCGAGACTGCCATGGCGGCGAGGAAAGTGTCCGGCGGCTGTGCGTGTATGCACGGGAAAAAGGCGTCAGGGTCTACCTGATCGCCGGGCTTTACACGTACGGCGGACTCTGGTACGAGGGCGACTGCAAACTTTCCCTGAACACTTTCCTGCAGAAGAATCCGCAGTGCATGGGCCGGGATATGGACGGTTCACCGCTCTATATCCGGATGCGGTACCCGTACGGATACCATGCGCAGCCGATGGCCTGTTCCTCCAGTCCGGAAGTCAACGAATATATTCTGGATGCGCTGGCTCTGCTGTTCCTGAAAATCCCGGAATTGGGCGGAATCCAGATGGAAACGGGCGACTGCTGTCCGGTCTGTCTCTGTCCCCGCTGCCGGGAACGCCGCGCGGCGATGCAGGGAGGAGAACGGGTCTTTCCGGAAATATCCCTGAGCGATATGGCGTGCATCTATCCCGATGCCGCAAACGCCATCCGGAGTCTTTCCAAAGATGCCTGGATCATCTGCGAAAATTATCTGCATTTCCGTGAAAATCCCGTTTAT
>CAZHPP010000653.1:0-2147 GCA_964534535.1 uncultured Victivallales bacterium
GAGCAAAATGATTCTTACGCCTGAATTCGGCCCCCTGCTCCGTGCCGTATATATAATCACTGAAGCCCCGCTCGAATTTGATGAGCCAATCAGGCAGGGAACGCTTTGCGACCGCTGCAAACTCTGTGCGAAATTTTGTACGGGACACGCCATCCCAACGGATAAAAGCGTCAAGCTGAGTGTTGCGGGCATGGAAATAGAACATTGTGACCTCAATCTTGCGAGATGTTCGAATGCCTACAGCGGCGGAGATCCGCACTTCAATCCGTTTTGGGATCCAAAGTTCAAGATGGCCGAGGATGAATACATGAACGACTATCTTTCGCGGAAATATTACGGAGCACCGCGAGGCAGCGGCGGACCGTGTCCTCAGATCATGCATGTCCGCAACAATCCCGCTATTGAAGCCGGACGCGGCTGTATGCGCGCGTGCTACACCCATCTGGAAGAGACAGGAAAGCTGACGCACAAATTTTACAAGCCCTTCAAACGCCACAAGGAATGGAGGCTTGACTGATATGAAATATACAGTCGGATACCAATATGCGGACTATGGCGAAGAATCCTTCTCCGATATTGTCATGGATTATTCAGACACGATCGACGAGGTATACTTTGCCTGGCTGAATCAGAAAAGTGCGCGTTCGCCGGCAGCCGTAGCATCGGGTCTGGAAGCAGATGAGGCGAAAGATTTGCTTGAGTCGGATTTGAAAAAAATCAGAAAAAGGGGAAAAAGACTCAATCTGCTTTTCAACGGAAACTGTTACGGTGCGAAATGCATATCTTTCGAATTGAAGGATAGCATAATCTCTACCGTCTCGCATATTCAGGAAAACATTGGGTTGGATGGCATCACGACAACGTCTCTGTTTATTGCAAACATTGTGAAGGAGAATTTTCCTGAACTCGAAGTCAGAGCATCGGTCAATATGAGAATAGGCACAATTCAGGCAATGGATTATGTCAGGGATATCTTTGACAGTTTCTGTTTCCAGCGCGAATACAATTACGATATGGAGCGGTTGAACTCCGCATCCGTGTGGTGCAAGGAAAACGGGAAGAAAATCTGTCTTCTCGCAAACAGCGGCTGCCTGAATTTCTGCAGTGCTCAAATATTCCACGACAATCTGGTTTCACATCTGTCGGAAATCGAAATGGAGAAAAACTGCATGACATTCGATCCGGTACTTTGCCGCCGGCATTATCAGCAGCATGGAAACGGCGCCTCGTTCCTGAAAAATTCTTCATGGATACGTCCCGAAGATGTAAAACACTATGAAGGAATAGTTCCGCTTATGAAACTTGCGACACGGACGCATGAAAATCCGCGTGGTGTAATCCATGCCTATTCGGAAGGCCGTTTCACGGGCAACCTTTTTGATTTGACCGAACCGGGGTACGGAAGATTTTTCAAGGGATATGTGCTGGACAATACACTTTTCCCAAACGACTACTGGGATATCCATGCAAAAAAGTGCACTCATAACTGCAAAACATGCGGCTGTTGCGACCGTGTGATAATCAAAAGCCTGATTCCGTGTGAACCTCTTGAAAATTCCGGTGCTTTTCAAGTTTGAGCAATGAATATGAGAAGTAAAAAAGCCCTTTGATTCGTAAATATCTTTTCAGCATAAGTCAAATGAGGCGCCATGACGATGCTCATGGAGGATATCGCACATGGAAAAAACAGATATTGTTCAATCATAAATGATACGCGTCGACATATCATTTTTTAGGCCTGTTCTCACGATATTCAAGAGGAGAGAGACCTGTCGCCTGACGTATGACTTTGCTGAAATGGCTACGCTGCGGAATCCCTACCTTATCTGCTATTTCCGAAACAGACATGCCGGTCTCCCTGAGAAGCGAGAGTGCACGCTGAATCCGGAACTGTATAAGATAAGTCACCGGGGAAATCATCATCTTCTGCCTGAACAGACGGTTGAGCGTTGTCCTGTGCATTCTCATCATATCGGCAAAAACATTTATATTCAGAGAGGCGTTGCCGTAATTGCATTGAACCAGAGAAATGAATTCACGCACTGCATTTCCGGCACGGCTGGAATCATCGTCGCAGCCACCCATCAGCGCAAGGATGTCCGTCAATACGCTGACGAGCTTCCGTTGGCTGAACGGACTCATATTTG
>CAZHPP010000654.1:0-2145 GCA_964534535.1 uncultured Victivallales bacterium
GCTGAAGCGAAAAAACAGGATTTGTCAACATAAGAGACTATCCATGATTGCTTTCTGAATTTCGGCATGGGAACGCGTTTTTTGACGGATTCCGTCCCATGCCGAAATCTTGACCACAGTTCAGATGATATATGCCGAATGTCATAAAACTTTGCGATTTTTCCCGGAGCTTGAGGCGGCTTTCAAAAAAGGCGTCTGTTACGTTCGGCCAGTTGCCGACTCCCCGGAATCAAGAGGCGTCAATCCGATCGGCGATCAGAAGGTCTTCGACAACGACAATCGATCCTCTGGTTCAAGCCCGGTAGGATATGATCGGGCGGATACGGTTTCGCATTTGACTGCTTTCTCAAAATTCAGGCTCAAATCATCGGCCTTTTCTGGACATACGCGGACCGATTCCCCGGAACCGCGCCGCGATGGCATCAAAAGTCATCCGGCCTACGGAAGATTTGCGCAAACAGAAAACAGACGCCAACCAGAAAAATAATGCCACCCATCAGCTATCTCCTCTTGAGTCGCCGCGGTGAATTCATCAACTTTTCCGGATTGCGCCGCGTCACCACTTTTCGGAACCTTTTTCAAGCCTGACCTTCGGGCGACGGTCATCACGTATGCCGCGTCAGCAGATTTCGTAAATGCGAGGGGAGCCCAAGCAGATCGCCTTTTTCGATCACCCGGATTCGCAAGTCTTCGGCACGCTGCTTTCCATGAGGCTCCACTGGCAGGTAGGAGACCAGGATGGCCCGGGTAAAAAGACCCGGCAGCGAATGAATGCTATCGAGCTTGTAAAGCGGCGCGGCGCTCTTGCCATCGCCGGTCAGATCGGCCGTTTTGCATTCGATCAGGTACAACCGGTTTTCATAAAGGAAAGCGGCGTCGATCTCGTTTCGGACCCCATTTCGGCTCTCAATTTGAATCGACGCGGCATAATCCTGAATGGAGATTGTTCGGCTCAACTCCTTGAGCGAAAGCCAAACCCAGTCCTCCAGCCAAAAGCCTTGACAGAACTTCCGATCTTCCACGTTGCCGAATTCAAGCTTTAAGTCATCGTAATACTGAATCGCTCCGTGATCCTGGAAAAGTTTGAGCAGATCCCATGATTTCTCCGGAATTTCGTTTTGAATGCTCAGAGTTCCGGATTCTGCCGCTCTCGATGCCAGATGGTTGAGGGTTTTTAGGGTGCTCCCGAACTTGTGGAAGCTACTCAGCAGTTGCTTGCACAGCGTATCGGTTTTTTCCGGAATCGCCCGGTTGCTCTCCGCCGAAATCACCCGGAATCCGTGAATTTCAAAAAAGTCTTTGATTTTCAATTGATTGGCAATCTTGTATTCGGGCAATTTGTCGTCGGAAATGCGCTGGATCGAGTTCCGTTCCGGATTGACGTAAAAACAGTTGAAGTCATCACCGAAAACCCGCTGTGCGGCAATGATCATCAGCTTGGTTCCGCCAGTCAGGTTGACGCCGACTTCCGCCCGCTTATCATCCAATTCGACGGCGAGGTCGAGGAACTTGCTTTGCAGCGTGGAGTAATCGTATGCGCTTCCCAGCTCGAAGCGCCGCGACCTGATTTGCCGGTTTGTGAAATAGCGCTCCAGGATTGCCGCTTTTTCCCGCATGTCATCGGTTGTGCAAAGAATGACTTCATCCGGGCGGATGGTTTTGTCCATAACCGGCAGGACGTTCGGGGTCGGTTGTCCGGAAACCATGATGATGTGCGTGCCGAAGCGTTTCATAACTGCCCCTTTCGTTGGTTTATATCCACGTAATTTTCAAACATTGCCAGCCGACGATCTCTTCGGCATCGACCGGCCGGTTTTCGGCCGGCCGGAAACTCCTCCGATAATCGGGAGAAACAACCCAGCATTCCCGGAATATTTGCCCGCCAAACATGGGAAGCGCCTCCGGCGACAACTCCAGAGCCGGCCGGTCCACTGCCGGAGCAAGGTCGATCCCCGTAGCCGCCGAAGCGGTCTCCACCGTATCGGCATGCCCCCAGAAAGATGCCACGCGTTTCCCCGCCGCCGCGGCGAGCAAAGTCGCCAGTGGAAGCGGCTCCACCGTCACTTTGCGCCTCATCAGCGTCAAAGGAAAGGAGTTGCCGACCAGGATGCAGTCACTGCTCAAGAGTATTCTCAGCCTTTTCAA
>CAZHPP010000655.1:0-2143 GCA_964534535.1 uncultured Victivallales bacterium
TCGGCAAATGCTATGCGTTTCTTTCCCTGATGCACCAGTTTTTCAATCAGGTCATACACTATAAGCCCGAGTTTCGCCTGAACGCTGCTTAGAGACCCCAGGAGCTGTTCACTATAGTTTCCGATGACAACGCTTTGTATTTCGAGCGTTTTCATGAGCTCAACGCTCTCCGGAGTTATTGAACCGCTGATAAGGATTCCATCCACCCTCATATCCCGGAGAACTGGCGGCAAGTCGTAAATGCTCTTTTCCTGTCCGCTCATCTTGACCAGCATCAGGTGATAATGATATTTATTGATCGCGGCTGAAATTCCGTCGACCAGCCTTGCGTAAGCCGGGTCTGCGAAGTCCATCCCTACGAGCACGAACGCGATGTTGCGCGTGGCGCCGTTCCGGCTTTTGAGGATAAAATCCTGAATGTTGTGGTTGAGTTTGTAATTCAGGTCTTTGCAGGCTGTAAGGACTTTTTCCCTGACTTCCTGGGACACTATGGATTTACCACTGAGAACCCTTGACACAGTTGCCTTGGAAACCCCGGCTTTCTCTGCGACATTGTCCATGCTGATCATAATTTTCATCCTTGGGAATTTATTGCTGAAACTTGTTTCAATGCTTTAATTATAACATACGGCATTTGATTTGTCAATATGCATTTTCAGCGTTCTCCAATCTTTTTGAAATATGTATTTTGAATTTTCGGAATAATTCCAAAAAAGACTCTGACCGCAATTCGCTTTTGCTTTATGCTGAAAATATGAGACGGGATAAAGTTTATTCCTGATGATTGCATCATGCTGCAATTACTATATGTTAGCCGTATGTCGAAAGATTTATATTGCAAAAAAAGTAAAAGAATTATTCATATGTGCTAAGAAATGCATGAAATATACAGTCTTATGGAGTAAATACCGGAAGGTTTAAATGGCTTCAAAGGAAGAGTTGTTCCATAATATGATCGATGAAAAACTGCCGATGTTCCGCAGTGTCGCCCTGCGGATTGTGGGCAACTGCGCCGATGCGGATGATGCCGTCCAGCAGGCTCTCATATCTGCGTGGCGCAAACAGTCGACCTTCAGGAATGAGGCTAGGTTTTCCAACTGGGTCACCAGCATTGTGATAAATGAAAGCTACAACATCCTTTCAAAGCGCATGAGAGAGAAGCGTAAGATTTCGGAGGCGACAAAGGTTGACGGACATGATCCGCAGTCTGAAATGCTCGAGCGTCTGGAACTCGCGGTAGCAGAGTTGCCGGGGTTTTATCGTGAGACTTTGGAATTGGCGCTTCTTTCAGGACATACGTCCGAAGAGGCTGCGGAAATGCTGAACTGCTCAACCAATACATTGTATCAGAGAATACACAAGGCAAAAAACCTGCTCAGGCAGAAGATTATGGAGGCTGGAAATGAATGATGATAAAATAGCCGTGATGCTTGACGAACTCAGGAAATTGCGCGAAAGGCGTGTTCCGTGCGGTCAATTTTCATCGACTGAAGACTTCAAAAAGAATTTCTTTTCGGCGGCAGGAAATACCCGCCCGTGCCTTGCATTTCCTTTGTGGAAGATTGCAGCTTCAGCCGCCGCTGTTTTTGCAGTGCTGGTCAGTCTTGCGTATTTTGCTTTTCCTGACACTGACGGGGATTCCAAGTGTGCCGGAAACTCTCTTTTTTACGAATCGCTCCGTCTGTTCCGGAAAGATGCCGGAGTTATCTGCCTTAATGACAGCCTGATCACTTTTGAAAGGAGCACCTCCGCACCTGCGAAGTATGCGTATTCTATTGTTCTCAGAGACGGCAACGGAAAAAAGTTGAGCCTGAAACTGGCCGCGTCAGATGATGAGGCAATAAGAGTCGATTCGCCGGAATTGTCAGGTATCATACTGCTGATTCCTTCGGATGACAGTATGGTTGTCGCTGAGATAGAACTTAGAACTGCAAAGAACACTATTCTGAAACAGCTTTGCGCCGTTACTCCTGTGCGCATTGGCAGTGACGGCATGCCGGAATGCCTGAACTGAAATTCGCGGCCGGAAATTTTAGTTGTCGTATTAATTGTATGAATTTTGTCAGAAAAGATAAACAATTCGATTCTTTGATTTATGAAGGATGTCTCTGCAAGATGAAAAACAAACTGCTGCCCTTTATTT
>CAZHPP010000656.1:0-2142 GCA_964534535.1 uncultured Victivallales bacterium
TTTTTTGTTCGCCGATCCGGAAGGAACGATATTCCTCCCGGCCCTGGAAGGAATGCTGATCGAACATCCGCTGAAAAACCTCAGATGCGCGGAACCCGGCTGGCATTATTATCATTTCTATCCCGGATACATGCAGATGCCTTTCCTGGCCGGTTTCTCCGGAGGAAAAGGCCTGTTCCTCGGCGCCGACGATCCGGAGTGCGGAACGAAATCCATGGAGGCACGGCCCGAGAACGGGCATGTCCGTCCCGAATTCAGAATCTACTGCGGCGGGGAATTCGGCAGAGACATGATCCAGGACTGGCCGATGCTGCTTTCGCCGTTTGACGGAGACTGGATGGATGCCTGCGAAATTTATCGGAAACGTCTTGAACGCAGACGCGGCGCTTCCGCGGTCCGGGCGGAAATGCCGGAATTCATCGGAAAATCGCCCGTTGTCCTCATTTATCCTGTCAGAGGGCGTGGAACCGACAAAGGCAGGATGAAGGAAAATGAGTATTTCCCATACTCGGAGGCCTTGCCTGCCGTCCGCAGAAAAAGCAAGGAGTTCGATTCCTCCGTAATGGCTCTTCTGATGCACTGGGAAGGAACCGCGCCGTGGGCTCCGCCTTACGTCTGGCCTCCGTTCGGAGGGGAATCCGCCCTTGCGGAATTCCGCGACGCGCTCCATGCGGAAGGCAATTATCTGGGCGTCTATGCTTCCGGCACCGCATGGACCCGCAGAAGCTGCATCGACCCGGAATACTCCATGGAAAAGTTTGCCGATGAACACGCAGTCGAACGTGAAATGATCCGCGGACCGCATGGTGAAACCGACGCGAAAATCTGCAACGGCGAAACCGCGCAGCGGATGGGAGAGGATCTCTGCATCGCCAGAAAATGGACGGCTGACACGGTATGCGCAGAAATCAGGAAAATGGGAAATTTCGGCATTGATTACGTCCAGTATTTCGATCAGAATCTTGGCGGACAGGCGCATCCGTGCTGGTCGAAGGATCATGGGCATCCGCCGGTCCCGGGTGTCTGGCAGACGAAGGCCATGACCGGACTTCTCGAACGGATACGGAAGGAAAACCCGAAGCTCGCTCTCGGTTCGGAATCGGCCGCGGCGGAACCGTATCTCCAATATCTCCAGTTCAGCGATCTGCGCTTCGCCTCATGGAATCTGAACACCGTCGTTCCCGTCCCGGCGTTCGAGTATGTCTTCCATGAATATGTGAACAATTTTCTGGGCAATCAGTGCGGCGTCTGGTATTGCGTCGACTATGCCCGGTCTCCGGAAAATCTGCTTTGGAGAGCGGCTTACGCCTTCAATTCCGGCAATCTGCTTTCGGCCGTCCTCAAGGACCGCGGACATATTCACTGGGGCTGGAGCGAAAGCTGGGACAACGACGAACCGTGCCAGGAGACGATCATCGCTCTTGTGCGCAATCTGAATTCCGTCAGGAAGGAAAATCTGAAGTTCCTGCAGTATGGAAAAATGATCAGGCCTCCGGTCAGGGTCTCCGGCGGAACATGGGAACTCGTCCTGACTGGCGGAGAGCCCAGAAAAATGGATTCCTTCCTGTATTCCGCATGGAAGGCTCCCGACGGAGAAACGGCGCTTTTCATCACCAATTTCATGAACCGTCCGCAGACTGTCCGCGCCGGAAAAAAAGATATTCAGCTCCAGCCTCTTTCCGCTGTCCGCATTTCGCCCGGAGTTCTGTAATGGATGAAACGCCGACTGCTTTTCAGGGATTTCGGAATTCATAAGTCGCAAAAAAATTATTTTTTGCGCAGGGTGCAGGGCTCTTTGAGTCCTGCCGAGGGTTCAAGGGGCGAGCAGCCCATTGGAAATTCATTTATATCGGTTCATCGCGCAGGACAGAGCCATCCGGAATCGTCCGTCAGACATTGGCCTTTTTGAAGAAAATCGGATTCAGCGTTCTGAGGAACGGGGCTGCTGCGCTGATGGAATCGTCCGCGGCATACCGCATGGCAATCCGCAGACTTTCCGCATAATCGAAGTCAATGTGATTGAAAAGATTCGAACCGGGGAAAGTCCCGGCCAGGGCGAATCCCTGAGAATCCGCCCCGCGTTCCCGCAGGGCATGGAGAACCTCTTCCGGTTCGCAGAGATATGCCGTGTCGGCGGAAAGG
>CAZHPP010000657.1:0-2140 GCA_964534535.1 uncultured Victivallales bacterium
CGGGCAGCGACGCCACGAGATAGTCATTGACCTTGAACCCGAGTTCGGTCGGAATGAGCTTGCCCTTGTCCTTGTTCACGTAGGCGCGCTCCTGAATGGTGTTCACGATCGTGGCGTAAGTGGACGGGCGGCCGATTCCGTTGGATTCGAGCTCCTTGATGAGAGTCGCTTCCGAGAAGCGCGGCGGAGGCTCCGTGAACTTCTGCTCGGTCCTGACGTCCCGCAGCAGACAGTTCTGGTCCTGGACGAGCGCGTCGAGAAGATCGGCGCCGCGCGTCTCCTCGTCCTCCTGCGAGCCTTCCTCGCGGAAGCTGTACATCTTCAGGAAGCCGGGGAAATCCGTGACGAGCGCGGAGGCGCGGAACGTGAAGGCCTTTGCGCCCGGCTTTGCGCCCGCGACGTCGACGGTGGTCTTCATCTGCCGGGCGGGAGCCATCTGGCAGGCCACGAAGCGCTGCCAGATCAGACGGTACAGCCGGTACTGTTCCGAGGTCAGTTTCGCCTTGATCGAATCGGGAGTGCGGAAGACGTCGGTGGGGCGGATCGCCTCATGGGCGCCCTGGGCGCTGGCTTTGGACTTGAAGAAGTTCGGGGTCGGCGGGACGTATTCGGGGCCGTGGTTCTTCGCGATGTAGCTGCGGCAGGCCTCGCGCGCCTCGGCGGCGATGTTCACGGCGTCGGTTCGCATGTATGTGATGAGGCCGACCGAGCCGCTGCCGGTGTCGACTCCTTCATAGAGCTGCTGGGCCACGCGCATGGTGGAGCTGGCGGAAAATCCGAGCGCGGAGCTGGCGGCCTGCTGGAGGGTGCTGGTGATGAACGGCGGCGGAGCGTATTTCTTTTTCGGCTGGCGGTCGATGGAGGCGACCTTCCAGGAGGGCACGGCGCGGACTTCGGCAAGAAGGGCATTGGCGTCGGTCTGCGTGCCGATTTCAAACTTTTCGCCGTCGATCCGGGCGAGCCTTGCGGTGAACGGATCGTGCGTGCCGTCGGTGAAGAGGGCGTCGAAGTTCCAGTATTCCTTCGGGACGAAGGCCAGGACTTCGCGTTCGCGTTCGCAGACGATCCGGAGCGCGACGGACTGGACTCGTCCGGCGCTGATGCCGCGTTCGATCTTGCTCCACAGGAGCGGGCTCACCATGTAGCCGACGATGCGGTCGAGCACGCGGCGGGCCTGCTGGGCGTCGACGAGGTCCATGTTGACCTCGCCGGGCGCCTGGAACGCCTTGTCGATGGCGCTCCGTGTGATTTCGTGGAAGGCCACGCGCTTGAAGGGGGCCTTCTTGTTCACCTTGTGGAGGACTTCGTAGAGGTGCCAGGCAATGGCTTCCCCTTCGCGGTCGGGGTCGGATGCGAGATAGATCTCATTGACGGACCTGGCGGATTTCTTGAGTTCGGAAAGATTCTGTCCGCGTTTTTTCGACTCCTCGTATTCGGGCTGGAACCCGTGTTCGATGTCGACCCCGAAGGAGTGTTCGGGCAGGTCGCGGATGTGGCCGTAGGAAGCTTTGATGATATAGTCGTGTCCGAGAATCTTGCCGATGGTTTTGGCTTTGGCGGGAGATTCGACGATCACAAGTTTATCTGCCATATTTGAATTCTTTCTGATTTCGTTTGATACAAGCTATATAAAATGCACCGCGAAATCGAATTTTCAAGTCCGCAATGGAAAAATATTCGTCCCCCGGGGCGGAAAGCGCATCAGAACCGCATGGTTTATGATGGCGGGGCCGCCGGCATTTTTTTGCGGAGTTCTTCTGTTATGATGATGTCGCTGTTCCGGTATTTCAGATGTTTTTTCAGATTGATCAGATAAGATTCGCCCATGGATTCCCGCAGAGCGGCCACCGTTTCCAGGAAGGAAGACATTCTCTCCGGATGCCCGGCAAGATCGGCCGCGGAAAGCCGCCGCAGGGTATAGTCCGGCAGAGTCCCGTAAAGCCGGATGTCCTCTCGGAGAGTCCGGAGAAAATTCAGAAATTCAGTGTGGTTTTCCTGTTCGCACCATGCCGCTGCGGCGGAAAGATTGCCGACTGCCTTGACCTCAAGGGAAAGAGCATTCACGCCTGTGCTGTAAAATGTCTCCTGGAACTCCCCGGCCAGCTGATAGGCCTTCCAGAACTCCGGGCTGAATTCCAGC
>CAZHPP010000658.1:0-2132 GCA_964534535.1 uncultured Victivallales bacterium
CATAACTCTGGCCATTCGTTCAGCATGATTTTACAGAAAATTCGTTACACTCCCTTGACGCGGAACACCAGATATGCAAGGACATGCTCCATCCGTCCGAAATGATGAATCAGATCGTAATATCCTGAATGGTCGGCCTGAATCTCCGCTGCGGAGGCCGGCAGTTCTTTTTCCTGCTGGATTTCCGGCAGAAAGACCTGTTCCGAAATGCACGGAGTATTACAACATTGCGCAGTCAGGATTACCGGACAGCGGGCCTATTTTTTCCGAAGTACAAGTCTTTCAAATTTCTTATCCGGCAGATGCAGCAGATCGCCTAACAGATCCGGACAGGAAGACCCCTTCCAGAAAATATCCTCGAACAGATCCGCCTGCCGTTTTTTCATATAAATCGGCGCCATGCCGCGGCATACAGGCATTGTCCTCATCAGGGCATGCAGTTGCCTCTGTGTCTTTTCATGCAGGATATACTGGATGAACTCCCACGCCCCTGATTTTATCCTGCTCAGTTTCGGGATGCACATGATTTCCGAATAGATGCTGTGGAATCCGTTCTCTCCCAGGGGAAGCGGCAGGACATCGAAGATGGTTCCGGTAAATGCCGGCAGACGAAACAATGAGAAGTTCTTAATGAAAATTTTCTGGTGGAAAAACAATTTCAGGTCATCGCGGGTGGGGAACTGCTTCGAGATGCGCGGAATCAGATTTTCCTGGAAAAGTCCCCGGAAATAGTCGAGGAAGTCCTCAAACTCCCGGGAATGATATTTCAGGTCTTCCGGCTGGAATCCGGGCTTCAGCAGGTTTCCCCAGCGGGAGATCAATTCACTGTAATTGCTGAGACACCCGGGGAACACAAATTTGTCTTTCGTCTTTTTCCGCACGGAACAGAGGAGATCCCTGAACTCGGCAAAATCCAGCTGCCGGATCGGGACCTCGTACAGTCTCCGGTCAAAGCAAAGCACCTGAGTCGACAGATAGGGACAGATCCCCCATATTTTCCCGCAGACGTCATTCTGAAACGTCGCCGGATAGTATCTGGAAGCATCCAATGAACTTACCATGGAACGCATGTCGATGAAATTATCTGTCCCGATTGCATTTTCCAAAAAGAACGAGGCGCGCGGGAACAATATGATGTCGGCATTTTCCAGCGCGCAGGAAAATTCAAGGGTATAATGCAGAAATTTGGGCGTCACATGAAGCTTGTGCGTCGCGTTGAATTTGTCGATGATCTTTTCCCACTCATACCGCCATACGCCCATCAGACAGAAAATGATTTCATCGTCTGCGTCTCCGCTGGCATTGCAGATCCGGGTCTTCCTGCGTTCATGCGGACTGGCGTGATAACGCTTCGCCAGATATGACAGGATCAGCTGGGCGGTCTGCTGCCCGACAGAAAAGCGCGCCATCACCTTGCGTACGGAAGGCAATGCGGTGCCGGTCCATGCCTGATCGAACTCTTCATACAGCAAACGGAAAATCGATTCCTGCTGACTGTTCAGTTTCTTTGGCATTGCCGCAATCCCGTTTTCCGGACCTCATTTTCTTTCCGTCTAATATAATTCAGTCCACGGACTTTTCAAGTGTCGCATGCTGCCGGGGTTTCTTCCAATGTCCGGCACGGCAATCCCCGAATTTTTCAGCCGGACGCGGCCCTGCAAAAAAATCAGCTTCGATGCTTTTGATTTGCAGGGCCCCGTGCGTCACCAGAAATCACGGAACAGAGGAGAATGTCTTCCGTACCTGGGCCCCGTCTGCGGCACGGGTAATCAGGATTTCCCAATTGCCGGACACCTCCAGTCCCAGATCAATTTCGCTGGCAGGCTTTTCCCCCGCGACGAACCGTTCTGAAAGCATCTCAAGAATTTTTCCATTGTGCTTTACCGAGACTGAAACCGCGGAAGAAGCATTTTCCGTCCCTTCTGAAATCACATATCTGATCTTGCGTCCGTCAAAGCTCGCCGAAACGGAAAATCTGCCCAGGTCATTCGGGTAAAGCGCATAGATCCGCACGCCGTTCTCCTCGATTGTATCTGAGATTTGCGTTCTGACACCAAGTTTTTTGTGTCCGAGCATATCAAAAACGGTATATGCGCCGTCAAGATTCAGACAGAATCTGCCATCGCTCTCGC
>CAZHPP010000659.1:0-2126 GCA_964534535.1 uncultured Victivallales bacterium
CGGCAGGCGGGCTGCTCCGGCGAAAACGATTTCAGCACCCGTTGCGGCACGGATGGAATCGGAAACGAGCTGTGCCGAATAAAGTTTGAGGGAACGGTTCTGCGGAAGGCGGAAGGATTCCGTCAGGGTGCGCACGGCCCGCGCATGGGCGCGCCGGAAGGACTCCGCCTCGGCCGCGCCGTCCGATTCCGTGACGGGGATGAACCGGGACTCCAGAGAAGTGCGCTTCCCGGTTCCCGGATCGAATTCGAGCGTAACGGCGGCAAAACCGGAGGCATGGGCGCCCGCCTGGACGTACCAGGAACTGCCGCCGAGCTTTTCGCCCGGAACCGTTTCGTGGGAGTGTCCGCCCAGAACCAGCCCGATCTGCGGATACTTCCGGACGATCTGGAAGGGAGTTTCCGCTTCGCCGAACCGTTTTCCGGAAAAGCGTCCGGCATGAATTGCAAGGATGATGAAATCCGGCTTTGCGCGCATCACGTCCGGAATCGTGCGGCCGAGCGCGTCGAGATAATGTTCGCTCTGCCAGCCCTTCCCGGCGAAGTCGAAAATCCAGGTGGAATTGAAGTGGTTGGTGAGTCCGATCACGGCGATTTTCGCCCCGTTCACGGAAAAGAGCTTCCACGGCAGGAAGACCTGCGGGGAAACAGTCCGGATGTTCGCGCAGAGCACCGCGCCGTGGAATTCGGAAACGCGGCTGCGGAGTTCGGAAGGCGGGACCTCGAAATCATGGTTGCCGGGAACCCACACGTCGAATCCGGCGGAGTTCATGCGTCGGATCAGGTCGGCGCCGTGGTCTTCCGCGACCTCGGACGATCCCTGCAGGAGGTCGCCGCAGTCGATGGTCAGGACTCCGCCCCGCTTTGCGGCGTCGGCCTTCGCGCGGGAAAGGGAATCCAGCACGCGGACGATTCCGCCCGGGCCCTTGAAGTCGCGGACGAGCGCGCCGTGGAGGTCTGTGGTGCTGAAGACCGTGACGCGCCCTGCGGAAAGGAGCAGCGGCAGAAGAAGGAAAAGGACCAGTGCGGCACGGCGGAAAGTCATCGGTTACAGAGCTCCCAGCGCAATGCTGCCGAACGTGGCGACAGGCGCCATTTCGCGGAAGTCCTCGATTGCGGCGCGGAGCTGGCGGACGGTTTCGCGGAGTTCGTTGTAGAACTGTTCGTCGGCCACGATCTTGCCCATGGAACCGTGTCCGGACTCGATCTTCGCGAGGATCCGGGAGGCGGAGTCAGCGGATTTCTGGAGGGAATCGTAGACCCGGCCGTCGTCCCCGGCGAGCCTGCCGAGCGTGCCTTTTCCGGAGGTCACGGCGGCAGTCATGTTCCTGATGTCGCGGAGGGTGGAAAGGAGTTCGCTGTAGGCCTTGTCGTCGGCGACGAGCTTGCCGAGCGTGCCCTCGCCGCGGTCGACTTTCTCAAGAAGGTGGTTGATCCTGGCGAAGGAGTCGCGGGCGTCGTCGTAAAGGGAGGCGTCGGTGAAGAGGCGTCCGAGCGACCCCTTCCCCTCCTTGATGTCGCGGCAGATCAGGTTGAAGTCGGCGGAGTTGCGCTGGATGCTCTTGAGGGCTTCCTTGACATCGTTGAAGAATTCGTCGTTGAGCACGTTTTCGCGGAGCTTGACTTCGTCTTCCTTGAGGGCGGCGATCAGGGTGGAAGCCTCGCTGATGATGTCGACGGGCGGGAACCCGTCAAAGACCTTGCTTCCCGGGGCGATGATCCTGGACTTTCCGGGGCGGATGTTCACATAGGCGCCGCCGAACACGGAGGAGTTCTGGATCGTGAACTCGGAATCGACCGGAAGATTGATCTTCTTGCGGATCCGGACCTCGACGATGACGGAGGAGCTGTCCTCGGAAAGGGTGAGCTTCTTGACATATCCGCTCTCGACGCCGAGGATCTTGACCTTGTCGTTGATGGCAAGCGCGCCGGCGTTGGGGAACCGCGCGTTGTAGGGATAGTCGCGCGATTTGAAAAAGAGATCGCGTCCGCTCACCAGGGCGGTAAAGTAGAAGACGATCGCCAGAGCGCCGATGCAGAGGAGCCCCGTGATGAATTCCCAGGAAAAGAAATGCGTTCTCGATTTTTTCATATGTCACCTGTTTTTGAGAGTTTCAAAGGTTTCCG
>CAZHPP010000660.1:0-2126 GCA_964534535.1 uncultured Victivallales bacterium
TTCTCCTAGATTCTCAATGTCATCTGAAAATTCTATTTTCCCCTGCGGCGATTTGACATGCCGTGGGTCATCAGTGAGTTCAAAGGATTCTTTTTTGTGACTATTGTCTTTTAACGCCGGTTTATCTGCGGAAACTGCGGGGTTTTCTTCCTGTCTTCTGATTTTCGGGACAGTGGTGAATGCTTCTTCCGTGCGCCCTGCCGCGACATCGGCGGACAGCTGATTTTTTCCTTCACGCTGGAAAGAATAACCCTTGCCGAAACGTCCTTCGACAGATCCACCTTCATCAAGTGATATCGGATTCGCTTTCCCGCTCACACGCATAGGGGAATCAAAATCGAGAAGTATATATGCCTCTTTCAGCAGTTTTGCCCAGTCTGGCACAGTGTTGCTGTTTTCCTCTCCTGTTACAGCCAGGGATAGAAAGATAGTCAGCAGGAAGATTATGGTTTTCTTCAGCATTTCTGTCTCCGTGTTTTTTCAGAAACCTTTTGATTTGAGTGTGTTTTCCATACATGTCGTCATCCATGAGTCGGAAGAACGGCCGGCCCAGAAATATGTATAAACAGCGGATGCGATATCGGTCATTGTCCTTGTTGTCGGCGTGTTCCTGTTCGTGCGTGATCCGGCGTGTCCGTCGAGGTATGCGAAGTTTCCAGTTGCACTCAATGGCTGGAGCTGGATTGTGGAAACAGCGGAATTGTATTGGATGCCGCTTCCGTGGACAAATGCTACAAAGTTCGGCTGTTCCTGGTCTAGTCCTTGGCTCGCACTTGTATGCCATGGAGAGATGAGTCGGT
This sequence comes from uncultured Victivallales bacterium, assembly GCA_964534535.1. Lineage (GTDB taxonomy): Bacteria > Verrucomicrobiota > Lentisphaeria > Victivallales > UBA1829 > CAZHPP01. The sequence goes on from CAZHPP010000660.1 coordinate 801, forward strand.
ATATTTCACAGGTCAGAACGGTTTTTTCAGGGTATTTAAACGCAGGTTTATCTGCTTCCTTGTAGACGTAATTCCAGAAGCCGGAGTGATATCTTCCTATGAATTGATTTATCCCGTAGTTTCCATTGGATATATTGACCGCATCGTAAGTCAGGTTATTCTTCCTGGCGTAGTCATTGGCCGGGCACATGTCATTTTTTGAATTGAACCTGAAATTGTATAAGGATTTCAATATGATTTTGTAGTTGCCGTATGGGTCGGGCCATACCGGTGCTATCGGATAGCATTTTGAGTCGTCTCTGTACAACTGGCACAAGATAGCCTGTTGTTTCAGGTTCGATAGGCATGCGATGTTGTATGCTGTGCCCCTTGCTTTCCTCAGTGCCGGCAGCAGCATGGCCGCAAGAATCGCGATGATCGCAATGACCACCAGCAGTTCGATTAATGTGAATACTCTTTTTCTCATTGCCGAATCTCCGCTTTCATACGGTTATTTTTCTCATGCTGAGATTTATTTTGGACGCCTGAAAAGGTAGGGGGCATCCGAATACGTTTTCTGCCTGTTTCTTGATTCGACATGTCCGTCGCACATCACGAGGTTTGCCGTTGCACTGTGGCGGAACGCTGTTGTCATTATCATATGGAGTGCCGGATCGTAGTTCCACATGTAGCAGTCCACGTTGACAGACTTTCCGGCTCCGGCGTTTCCGTCAGCGCGCGGCGGCGGATTGAATCCGGCGTTGTCGGTCTGTGTATCCGAAAACGCCAGCTGTCTTGACGGATAACGGACATCATTGTATTTCTTGTAGGCCGGCATTTCGAACCAGCCGGGGTGGGTTCCCTGTCCTCCGATTGTATAGTTGGCCATGCCGTAGCTGACTGCTCCGACATTCGTGTTTTTCGGCTTGTTTGTATGGCTTGGACAATGCATGAGTCTCTGAAGTGTTTTGGGGATTTTGTAGTTTGGCGGCGGCGCTTCGTTTGCGAATTGGGTCGGGAATATAAGTTCTATCCATATCTGAGGGATTCTTGTGTCCGAGCCGGGTGGAGGGAGAAACGCTTTGTTATCCGGTTCATACGCTGCCCATACCTGTGCGATTGAACGCAGGTTTCCGGCACAGTTTATCCTGTATGCGCTGTTCCTGGCATTGCTCAGCGCGGGCAGGAGCATAGCCGCAAGGATCGCGATTATCGCGATGACCACCAGCAGTTCAATTAATGTGAATACACTTTTCCTCATTGCGCCCTCTCCTCATCAGCCTGTTATTTGAAAACCGATCATTGTGGCGTTGTGAAATATGTCTCGTGGACAGTTACTGTTTCAGC
>CAZHPP010000661.1:0-2126 GCA_964534535.1 uncultured Victivallales bacterium
GGACCTTGCTGTAACGGGATACGACGATGTCGATTTCTGTCAGTTTCTAACCCCTTCCCTCACTACATTTTACGGAAACAGCGAGCTCGCCGCCAAAAGCGCGGTGGACCTGCTCCTCAAGCTGATTGACAATCCTTCGCTTCCCGCGAAAGAACGTTCCGTCATACTTTCTTCCATTTTCATCGAACGGGAATCAACATAATCAGACAGACAATAAGTAGAAAGGAAAATTATAATGAAGAAAATGATGAGCACCCCCTTCATCACCACAGAACTCCCGATGAACAACTCAAGGAGGATATTGAAATGAACCGAATTGGCTGGAAAACATTTACATTAATAGAACTGCTTGTCGTCATTGCAATCATCGCAATTCTGGCGGGGTTGCTACTGCCGGCACTGGCAAAAGCAAGAGACAAGGGAATGGATATTGCCTGCAGAGGCCAACTCAAACAGACTGGACTTCTGATGGCAAACTACAACAACGACTTCCGTGACTGGTATCCTGCAGCACCGACGGCCTCCAATATCACAAACTGCTGGACGCGGCAACTCGCGGAACTGTATCTCAACTGTAAATTCACGACAGCCGGCGCCTTCCAGGGAAGTTCAAAATATTACCACTGTCCGAAAGGCATCGACGGTGGCTTTTCCAATCGTCCGCGTGGCTATGCCATGAACGGTCTGGCCGCCGGAATATTAGGCACTAGCGAAATTCTTTGGGACGTATGCATGCAAAACCGTTCGTACAAAAACAATTCGATGATGATGCTTGTCGCCGAATTTTGGGATCAAACTTCGCATAAGGAAACCTATGCTTTCGGAAACATCAACAACGGGGAATATCTGTCTTATGCGCACGGGCCCCGCGTTGCGACCCGACACGGCAATCGTAACTTCAACTATCTGGTAAAAAACGGCGCAGTTCTCCAGAACGGCCGCCGATGGGATTCCGACAATCTGGTCGGATTTGATGTCGTATGGGGGCTCAAAAAGGATTCCTTCTGGAAAAACGGCGATTTCAACCAGCCTTACTGAGAATATTCAAACAACATCGAAACCAAATCATATTCAACACATCCACAGACGAGTGGAAAGAATTCTGGAGCTGGAAATGAAGTTACTTCCGGGCATTCTGCTGATCGCCTCGCTGACGGCGTCCGCCGGTGAAAATCTTTTGAAGAACCCAGGTTTCGAAGACGATTCCAACTGGAAACCGTGGTGGCGGCAGGGGCAATACGATTCCGCCTCCGCAAAGGAGGGAAAACGTGCGCTGCGTCTCGACTTCAACGGCGGCAAGACGGGAATTTGCCAGACAGTCGAAATCAATCAGGGCACACCCGCTCCGCTGATCTTCGGCGGGTGGTTCAAAACGGTTGGCGTCTCCGTCGGGAAAGGACAGATGTGCCGGATGCGAATGGCGGTCTACACATCGGACGGGAAAGAACACTGGAACCGGGATGCAAAGCTGACAAGCAATTCCATCGATTTTTCCGGAACTTCGGACTGGAAATATTATGAAAGAACCCTTTCATTCAAGGAACCCGTGACCAAAGCCGTTCTTTTCATCTATGGCGACGCCGGTTCGGGAACCTTGTCCGCCGACAATGTATTTCTGGAAACGGAACAGGGCAAAGCGCCGGTCGCCCCGTGCACGCTCCGGGAGGAGGAAGGCAAAACCGTGGCGGAAAATCAGTATCTGAAAGTTGCAATCGACGCCAGACACGGAGCCAGCGCGGTTTCGCTCATCGACAAGAGCACAGGAAAGAACCTGACGGAAAACATCGGCGCTTTCAAGGATTGCCTGGGTGAACTTTCGATGTCGGCGCTCTGGAATATGGAATATTCCCGCGAAGTCATCAAAAACACGCCGGATGAAATCGTTCTGCGTTATTCATGCTCGCCCGAAACTCTTTCGTTTTTCACGCTTGTCAAGGATTACCGTCTTCTCCGGAACGCAAGCATGATCGAAGTTTCCGTCACTTTGACCAACGCGAAAGAGGCGATGGCACCGCGCGTATTCACCTACAGAACCCACAATATCATTTCCTCTCCTTACGGGAAAAACCGGTGGCATTATCCGACAAGCAAGGGGGTCATGACCTTTGAGGAAACGGGGTCCCAGC
>CAZHPP010000662.1:0-2123 GCA_964534535.1 uncultured Victivallales bacterium
CGGGGGAGCGGTCGGCGCGGGCGTCCTCGTCGCGGAAGCAGGGCGCCACCTGGAAATAGCGGTCGAATCCGGCCACCATGAGCAGCTGCTTGAACTGCTGGGGAGCCTGCGGGAGGGCATAGAACTTTCCGGGGTGGACGCGGCTGGGAACCAGATAGTCGCGTGCGCCTTCGGGCGAACTGCAGGTGAGGATGGGGGTCTGGATTTCGTTGAATCCGGCGTTCGTCATGAAATTGCGCATGGCGGAAATGAGTTTGGAACGCAGGATGATGTTGTTGTGGAGCTGCTCGCGGCGGAGGTCCAGGAAGCGGTAGGCCAGACGGGTGGCTTCGGGGGCGGGCTCTTCCTTGGCGATCTGGAAGGGCAGCGGATCGCATTCGCCGAGCACCTTCATGTCCTCGGCGACGAGCTCGATTTCGCCCGTGACGAGTTTCGGGTTGACGGTTTCGGGCGTGCGGGCGACGACCTTGCCCGTGAAGGAGACGACCGTCTCGACGCGCCACTTTTCGAGTTCCTGATAGAACGGCATTTTCGGGTTGACCACGATCTGGGTCTTGCCGTAGTGGTCGCGCAGGTCGATGAAGATGACTCCGCCGTGGTCGCGGACGCTGTGGATCCATCCGGAAAGCCGGGCTGTGACACCGACGTCGCTCTTCCGGAGCTGGCCGCAGGTATGGGTTCTGAATTCGTGCATGGCTGACTGATATCCTTCCATTGAGTTTTGCTTCAAGTTCAAATTCAAGAGTTAATATAGCACCGGTCCGGCGCGTTTTCAACGGGAAAATTATTTTTCCGGAATGCGTGCACGGACGGGACAGGCAGGAGTCAGGGACCATTCACGATCCGGACGCGCGGAAAGGCCGTCGGGCCGGTCTCCCGCATCAGTGGAGACCGGTTTCCCGAAGGATCGTCTCCCTGGAAAATGCCAGCCCGGCGAAATCATCGCCGCTCCGGATGAGATTCCTGCCGTGCACACCAACTCCGAGGACGAATTTTCCCGGGATCTTCCTGTTCAGGGTCGTCTGCAGCTTCGGAGAATTCGCACTGATGAAGACGAACATCTCATGGCTTTTCATGCAGGTCCGGAGTGCATCCGCATTTTTGCAATAGATCAGACTGCCGCCCACATATGTGCCGTTCACGGGAAGCAGCCATGCATCGTTCCCGCGGGGAATATCACATACTTCATTGGCGAACAGCGGCCATTTCCCATGGCCCAGGTTCAGCATCGCATACGGCTGCCGCGAAAGTGATATGTCATCCGGGAATGTCACGCTGAACTGGGATTTCATCATGGTATACATGGCAAGAGCATATTCCTGATCTTCCGTGGTGTTCAGTCTTGCTGTCCCGGTTTTCCGGTAGAGGCTTTCCCCCAGAGGGAAGACATAATCATGTTTCACGCCGAGAGCATCCAGGATGGTCGGACCGATGTCAAAGGTACGGCCCTCCTTTTCAGAATCACAATTTTTTTCCACGGAATTGTGAATGATGAATACCAGCCGTCTTTTCGGATTTGTCTCCAGAAGTTTTGTCACACATGTGTTTTTGTGGGCAAGATGGTCATTGGTAATCACGATGCAGGTATCCCTGTATTTTTTATGTGCCTTGATCCGGCGGATGAACTTTCCAAGAGCGCAGTCGCTGGCATACATTGCATCATAGAGATTCTTCGGAAACGGAGGCTGAAGCGGATAAGCCGGCTCATCGCTGGAATAAAGACCGATCGGTCCGTGCGCATCCAGGGTCAGCACGGTGATGTTGAACGGCCGATCGCTCCTGGCGGCCTCCTCAAAGTCATGCCATGCATGCTCATAGACGGCTGAATCATGCAGCAGATTCGGACTTTCGGGGATTCCGCTGCCGAAATCATGGCCATTGCACCAGACGCTGTCATACCATTGATCTCTCATGAAAGGACCGGTTCCTGCAAAATTCCCGGAACACCCAAGACTGAAATACTGCCGATACCCGGCCTGATGCAGGACTCTCGGTAGCGATGAAAGTCTGGCCCCGATGTTCGGATTCCATGATCTGTAAACACCGTTGCCGAGATAGAGAGCCGTCAGATAAGATCCATTCATCGCACTGTAGACTGCGCCGAGAGTCCGTTCCGCATAGTG
>CAZHPP010000663.1:0-2117 GCA_964534535.1 uncultured Victivallales bacterium
CTTCCAGGAACGGACCCACGTGACAAGGTCCTTGTCCGTTGAATCGGAATAAGGCTGATAGTAGGGAGCGAGCTGACGCCGGAGTCCGGAGGCCATTTCCTGAAGAGCGGCCTTGTCCTTCTTCGGATCGCGGGAACGGAGATATTCGCGGAGGGGGATGTCCGGCGTGATTCCCGGAACCACATGTTCGTCCGCGACAATGATTCCGCCGTTGCGCTGAAACTCCTGAATTTTACGGAACACCGGTTCGGTCAGCACGTCGCAATGAGGCATCACGAGCACCTTGAGATTTCCGAAACCGTCGCGCAGAATCGTCTCCTCATACACGACCGCGGGGGAAAGGTTCGCCCAGTTCAGCATCAGATTCGCGTCGAAAATCCAGCCGGACCATCCCCAGCTTCCGCGTCCGGCGAAAATCGAAGCCGTGAAACTCTCCAGAACGGCGACCTCCGGCTTACGTTCCGGAATCCGTTTCAGGACCGGTCCCAGCGGACGCACGACCTGAAGAAGAAAGTCCGACAGCACGTTTTTCGTTTCGGGATGGGTGCACTGGTATCCGGTGTCCTTCTTGAAGTTCGGACGTGTCGGATCGGGGATCAGGGAGTCGTAGCCGTGGAACATGATGCCCGACACGTGCCGGGAAATCTGCGTCCAGACCGCTTCCCGCATTAGGTCCGGCGCCAGTGTGATGTAGGGAGCCTTCGGAAATTCCTTGACCCATTCCGGTTCGTTTGCGACCTTCTGTCCGACGGGAGCCGTTGCGCTGCGGTAGGCGATGATCTGGGTCATGTTCATGACGCCCTGCCCCGGACGCCCCGCCGCCATGGCCTGAAGTTCCGAGGTGCTGGCTCCGATGTTGATCGGATCGGGATACGCGTATGTCCAGTGGTTCAGATAGTCGACCGTTCCGCCGCTTCCCCAGACGGGAGGCACGCGGACCGCCGGATCGAAGAAACTCCAGAATGGGCGTTTGATATGTTTCTTGTAACTTTCATGGATCAGCGTATGGATCGGATTCCAGCCGTCGCCCTCTTTCCAGAACCAGCGGTAGTAGACAAGAAGCGGATCATTCTCCGAAATCACGCGGGAGACCGGAAAATCCTTGATCCGCGAATAGTGGGGACCCGTCTTCTCTTCCACTTCGGGCGGGATGTCGAAACCGGCGAACTTCCTGAACGCGGCCGGTTCGAATTTGCCGAAGGACGGGCTGGAAGTGTCGCGGATTTCCGAATTGATCAGGAGACCGTCCATACAGGGGTAATCCTTGAAGGCTTCGGCGGTTTTTTCCGCGATGTCGCGGCAGAGTTCGCGGGCGCCGTCATTGGAGGCTTCCATGTTGTGCGAACCGGGACGGGGCTTGCCGTCGCGTCCATAGCGCGGAAACTGATCCCGGTATTTCGCAATGTGCGGGATGAAGTAATAGTCCAGAATCCGGAAATTGTCCGCAAGCATGGCGTCGTAACGTCCCTGCAGCGATCGGATTCTGGAAGGCTTCTCCCAGTCGCGGGTAAAAATCATGGATGCGGACTGGAGACCGTGCGTGAAGCCGAGATTCTTGAAAATCTCATAGCCGAGGTTGAACCCCCAGATCACGACGGGCATGACGTCATGCGGAACGGGAGCGATCCACAGGTCCGCCTTCTTTTCAGCGGACATATCTTTGCCGTTCTCTTTTGCGACGACCTTCAGGAGACAGGAATATTTTCCGGTTTTCAGCCTCGTTTCCAGAGGCAGGGCAATCCGGACGGGTTTGCCGTTTTCGAGTTCCGGCAGGGGAACGGAAACTTCCTTCTGTCCGTCCACGGTTCCGCGGAGGACCGCGCCGGAAACCGGTGATGTTCCCCTGTTGACGATTTCAATTTCCCATTTCGCCTCCGGTTCATTCCGGAAGAAAGCGCAGCGCCCGACCGGTTCCACGGAAATTTCCGCGGCCGCGAGTCCGCAGAAGACCGGCAGGAGCGCAATCACAGTATGAATTCGCATGACTGACCTCATTTCTTTTCCGCTTTCGGAAAAGTGTATAGTTTCACCTCAAAAATATCCCCGTCGAAGTGGCTGAACGAGGAGCCGACGCGGTCGCCGATGACGGTATTGTAAAGAGCCGGGGACACGGGTCC
>CAZHPP010000664.1:0-2117 GCA_964534535.1 uncultured Victivallales bacterium
ATACATAAATAATATATTAGTATAAATTTATATTGGATTAAAAAAAATACTCATCATATTGAAAAAAGAAAAAAAGAGTGTAAATTAATCAAAGTAATCAATTGAGATTTTAGCAGATTACTGACTCCGGGGGGGGGTAAAAAAGCGATCTTGAATAGTTTTAAACAATGCATTGCTGAATATTACACAAAAATTGGAATAATATTACTGGCCGGTGTGGTTCTTGCTCCTTATACGATTATGAGTTATTTATATATTCATAATTATCAAGAGCTCTCGATGTTTCCGACAACACTGCTGGTCATTGCGGCCTTGATTTCTTTTCTGATTTTTGTTGTTTTCACGGGAACGGCACTCCTTTTCCATAATACAAGCCTGGCTTTCTGTCTGGCTTCCCTGTCCATTGTGTTCTTGTTTACTTTCAGGTGGTTATACAATCCTGCGATGGCGCCGGATATGGCAATGGGACAGGCGTTCTGCTTTTTTCTGGGGATCGGCGCATTCGTCTGCTGGCTGTTTCTGAAGAAAAAGTATCATTTTAAAAGACCGTTCGTCATAATCGTTGCCGCTGCAAGCCTCCTGCTGTTTCTGTTCAACATGGCGCAAGCCGTTCCTCTGGCGGTGAAAAGCTGCGATGTGCGGGACCTGGATGTCCTGAAGGATTCCACCGTCTGGAATTTTCGGCCCGACCGTAATTTGCCGTCACCGAACATTTACTGGATTCATTGCGACGGGATGCTTGGTTTCGATGCCTTTGAGAAATATTTTCATGACGGTCAACCGGAATTCCGGAAATTTCTGAGCGACCGGGGGTTTTATGTCAATCCGAAAGCCTGCTTCGAGGCGTTCCATCAGACGAATTGGGCGCTTGTGTGTTTAATGTGTCCCATGGCGTACGATTCGCTTCTGTCCAGCTATCTTGTTCCCCGCGACAAGGCCGGGAGGCTCAAGAAGCCAAAAGACGCAGGGATGGATTTTGTGCTTTCCTATCTCCGGTTATGCCGGAACGAACTGTACAATGCATTTCTCCAGAAGGGCTATCATCTGTATTTTATTCCGGATGACCGCAATACATATCTTGATTATTTTCCGTCCGGACGGGTGGAACTTGAGAAAATCAATTTCTCGCTGCGCATCGGGGAGTTCCTGAATACGGTTTTCGGTCCCTTGGGAAAGTGGTTTCCGCTGCGGTTGTATGATTTCCGTCCGGTCGCGAGGCAGCTTCCCGATTCGAATTCGGCGGAAGCATGGCCCCGCTCCATCCTTCATTCGGATTATGGTGGGCTGAATGCCTCTTTCCTGAATGGAGTGAGTTCCATTCCCCGGTATGATTCTCCGAGACTGGTGATCATCAAACAGTTCGGGACCCATGCCCCCTATGTCTACGATGCCTCCGGCAGGCGTTCCGCCGCGGCGGGGTATATATCGGACCCGCTGCGTTATCCGGCGCAGCACCGGTTCATTTCCAGCGTCACGGAGGAGGTCATCCGGGTGATTCTCCGTTCGGATCCGGATGCGGTCATCGTTCTCCAGGGAGATCATGGCCTTCATATGACAAAAATTTCGCAGTTCCATTCCGCTTTCGGGAGTTCCGCGGTTCCCAAAGAGCTTTGGAACAGCGGGATCAGCGCGGTCCGGATTCCTGAGAAATACCGCAGGGGGAATGAGAAATATCTGCTTGCCGGTCCGCTGAACATCACCCGTTACATCATCAATTCATTTGTTCGCGCCGGCACATATAAATATGTACAATAATTCTGCAGGAAAGAGGTGTTTTATGTACATTGATCCAAGTCTTGGTTCGTTGGTTTTTCAGGCGGTCGCCGCATTGCTGGTCAGTTGCGGCGTTTTCTGGGCGACGTGCAAAACCAGAATTACCGGTTTGTTTTTCCATCGCGGCCGTGCTGAAAATCTTCTGCACGGGGAAAGCGGGGCCGCAAAGGGAGCGACGATTCCGGAGATCGATGACGGTGGTTTTCTGAAGTGATCGAAAGCAGTTCATTCAGGGATCCGTCCGGATTTGTGTTTTACTCCCGGGGAGTCGTCAAGCGCCAGATCAACTCCTGTTATGCGCGCCAGTATGAATCCCTGGTGCAGTCCGGGCTGTATCGGGAGCT
>CAZHPP010000665.1:0-2111 GCA_964534535.1 uncultured Victivallales bacterium
CGCTCAAGCTGTCGCGTCCGACCATTCTGAATTCGCTTGATTCCCTGACCTGCGAAGGCGTGCTCAAATCGGTGCAGCGCTCCGGGCTTTACGTCGACCGGGAATGGACGAACCGCAGGATCCGGCGGAGTCTGCGGACCTACATCTCCCCGGACCGTCTCCCGTGGTTCAGCCATTTCCGCAAGAAAATTCAGCGCGGCGTTCCGGAACTGTTCATCACATCAAAGTGCGCGGAAGGGGAATTCGAGATCACGACGACCGCGGCGGCACAGGCCGACCGCGAGAATTTCATGGACCTCATGCCTGTTCTTGAAGGATGTTTCCCCGACAGAAACATTTTTTCCACAGAAGTGTTCGAGCCGTTCATGACTCAGAGGAAACTGTTTGCCATGCCGTTCCTTTATTCGCCTCGCGTCATGGCATGCAGCCGCCGGATGCTGAAAGCGGCGGGATGCCCCGAACCAAGGCCGGACTGGCAGTTCGATGAATTCATGGAAATGATCCGGAAACTTCGCGCCGTATTTCCGGGAGAACAGGTCTTTCCCATCAGGCTTTCCTATTTTCTCTGGATGAATTTTGTGGTCAGCGCGGGGGGATGGCTGATCAACCCGGACTCGGAGGACCCCGTCCAGCTTGATTCGCCGCAAACCCGCCTGGGACTGCGCTGTTTCCGGGAACTTCTGGAAACCGTCGGGAACATCTTCACAGGTCCCGGCACCGTCAGTGAATGCGCCGGATGCGCCGCGTTTGTGCTGACGCGGCAGGGATATGCGCTGTACGGAGAACCGTTTTTCCGCGATTATCTTCTGCTCCCGATGCCGGGAATCGGCGGACATCCGGGCGGTTCCATTCTGGGCACGGAACTTTTCGCCGTGCGGAACGGAAGTTTTGAAACAAAAATACGGGAAAAGATCATCCGCTTCCTGCTTTCTCCGGACTTTCAGGATCATCTGGCCGAAATCGACTACGGAATCCCGGTCCTGAAAAGTTCCGCGGAAAAGACATTTTCCCGCCATTCGAAAGCGGATGCCGTCTTCCAGACTGCTTGTTCGAGTCTGAGAAACGGCTACAGCATCGAATCCCGGGCAATCTTCGATCTGATCATCAACGGGGTCAACGGAATCCTTGTCGGAAAAGACGACCTGGACGATAAAATATTTGAACTTGCCGCAACGGTCCGGAACTATTTGAAATTCACATGGCCGAAAACATAACAACAGGAGACTGAAGAATGAGACATGAAACAAAAAATCTGATGGCGGAATTTTTCACACTGATAGAGCTTCTGGTCGTCATCGCGATCATTGCGATTCTGGCGGGCATGCTGCTCCCCGCCCTGAACAGGGCGCGGGAACGGGCCCGCACGACGAACTGCATCGGAAATCTCAAGCAGATCTCGACGGCGTCGCTGCAGTACCAGCCCGATTTCGATGACTTCCTGCTCCCGTCGATCAGTTCATTCGTCTCGGCCGATACGATCGACTGGCCGGATACCCTGATGAAACTGGGATATATCGGATGGAACAACAGGGAGGGCGGCTCATTTCATGCCTATGCGTCGAAGCCGCGCGGAATCTTCGCATGCCCTTCGGCCCCGACTCTGCCATTCGGTTCCGGAGTCAGCGCTATGTATTCTTCCCATTACGGATGCACGTCCTATATCGGCGCGTACTCCAGCTGGCTGGCGACCCCGGACACCCTGAAAGTCTACTTTATGAAGGCCACGCAGATTCCCCTTCCCACGAAAGTCGCTGCATTCGCAGACCGCAACTGGGCTAAAGATGCCTACTATGTGGGGGCAACCAACGGTGTGTCTCATATCTATTACGGGCTGCGCCACTCGGACGGGCTGAACATTTCATTTATCGACGGACACACGGAATACAGGCAGGCTTCGCGGATTCCGAGCTCCGTGGCGATTGCAAACCACCCGGCCAATATCGTCGACTGGAGCAGCTGTCCGTTCTGGGGCGTCAGGGCCTATGTTGCCAACTGGGGAAAGAACGACAGATTCTGACCTGTTCCCGGGAAAGACAGAAAACGAGCGCAAAAAAAAGATTTTTTTGCGCAGGGTGCAGGGCTCTTTGAGTCCTGCCGAGGGTTCAAGGGGC
>CAZHPP010000666.1:0-1014 GCA_964534535.1 uncultured Victivallales bacterium
TGTTCTTCATCGATTCCAACGTGCCGCATGAATTTCTGTACGATCCCCGTGCCGGCGACCTGGTGCATGTGTGGCTGTATTACCTCAGCCGGAACGTTGTCCTTCGTCTGATCAATTATCGGCGAGGCATGATTGTACAGCAGATTACGGTGACCGTGCGTTCCGGCAAGTATTTCTGCATCCGGGATTTCTGGAGCAGGTTCCGGCAGAGTCAGGACGCCGCCCGCCGGGAAGCTCTGGAATGGTTCAAGATGTCGCTTTCCCTGGTGAGCTACTCGGTCATTGCCGACCGGGACAGGAACCGCGACGAACATATTTCCGAAATCATGGAAAGCACAGTCGACATGATCTGCCGGAATTTCAGGAGCGGAATCAATGTCGGCGAACTTGCGAAAAAATTCGGATATTCGCGCTATCATTTCGTCCGGCTCTTCAAGATTCATACCGGGTTCACGGTCCAGGACCTGATCGACCAGTGCCGTGCCGATGAGATCGACAGGCTCAGGATGAGGAACCTCAGCCAGAAGGAACTTGCCCAGGAACTGGGGTTCGCCAATGTCCACAGCTATTACAAATGGTCGCGCCGTCATCTGCCGGAGCTCCGTGAAAATATTCCCCTCGTCCCGGCCGGGATCCGCAAGAAACGCAAGTCAAGATGATTTTTCGCAAAGTAGGAACATTGCATTGCTGTTTTCCCATTCTATATTACGATCGGACATGAGGTTGCAGAGAGCACAGAAAATCACCCCGGACAGGGAAAAAGGAGAAGACAATGAAAAGAAAGTTTTTCACACTGATCGAGCTCCTGGTTGTTATTGCGATCATCGCGATTCTGGCGGGAATGCTTCTGCCCGCGCTGAACGCTTCCAGGGAAAAGGCGCGCGAGATCGTGTGCCTTGCGAATCTCAAGCAGATGGGATTGGCAATGCAGACCTATGCCGGCGACAATGACGGATGGCTGCGTCCGAAACTGCTGACCGGAGTGGAAAACGTATGGATCAAGGAAATACGTCA
>CAZHPP010000666.1:1024-2108 GCA_964534535.1 uncultured Victivallales bacterium
CGTTCTCCTCAACGACGATATTGCCAATACAATGGGAGCTGACGCCAACAAGAATTTCGTGATCTTCCGCTGTCCGTCGGAATCGGCCGGCTTCGGAAAATACACCGAAGGGCTGTTCAGCTATACGCACTATGCGATCAACACCAGGGTCTGCGGCTATGACCAGATCGGGACTTATGAGAAGGAATATAACCTGAAAAGGCATAAGGAAACCATGGTGACCAATCCGAGCAAAGCCTTGGTCTTTGTCGACAGCGGACGCAAGTCCGACTGCAGTTCCGATTTTGCGAATCCCGCCTATCAGGCCTGCCGGCACAGTGCCAATAAAGGCGTCATTCGCGACGACACCCAGTTCAAGACCTATATCGGGACTGTGACGAACGGAGTATTTTACAGCGGCAACGCCCGTGCGATCCGCCAGTCGGAAATCACGGGCAACGACTGGCTCTCCAACGGCGTAAAATAGTCCTGCCTGCAAAAAGACGGATCTGATTCAGTGAAAGACACAGCACGGAACAATCGAAACGATATTTCAAATCATTGCGAAAAGGAAAAACATGCAGAAACAACTGATTGCCGCGGCGCTTTCCATTCTGACTCTGACGGCTGCTTCCGCCGCTGAACATCTCATCGCCGAGTGGGATTTTACGACGGGAAAGACAACATCGCTGGACGGACGTTTTGCAGGAAAACTCCGCGGCACAACAGCGATCGCCGATTCAGCCGGCGGCAAATGCCTCCGGGTCGGCATGCAGAACAGCACCAGACCGGAAGGCCTGATCATGAATCTGGCCTACCCTGAACTTTCGCCGCGCGGCGCATTCCGCCTGGAAGCGGAACTCAGCATCCGGGAACCCAGCGGCACACAGAATTACCTGATGGTCTGGGACAATAAATATGGTTTTTATACAGATTCCAAAGTGAGGGGATTCATGTTCTATCTGGAACGGAACAAGGACAAGGAAGATGTCTTTTCCCCGACCCTGTGGATCGGAATGGGACAGAGCCATGTCTATTTCGTCTGCAAACCGATTCAGGTGTGGCTGAACCAGAAGCATACCGTGGCAGTCGAATATGACGGAAT
>CAZHPP010000667.1:0-2104 GCA_964534535.1 uncultured Victivallales bacterium
ATATTTCAGGTTTTCAAAATAGACATCCAGCGCAATGAACGGGAAGAGCGGTTTCGTATAATAGGTCCAGTACTCCCATATCCCGAACTGTTTCGATGCCGCAATCCATTGATCCAGCACTTTGCGGAATTTCACATTGTTGGAATGCATGACCGGATTGACGGATTCCGCCAGAACGTTGACGACCCATTCATTGTCATGGACGCAGACGCGGGGGACGACGTTGTCGGCAGGATGCATCGTTTCCGGCAGATAGAGGGTCTTCTGGTACACCAGCATGCTGATTCTGACCTTCGGATCCAGTCTTTTCATTCTTCCGGCAAGGTCGTTCACGAGCTTCAGAATCGGAGCCGTGGAAGACTTCTCCCGCAGGATCAGTTTTTCGCACTCCGGACAATGGCAGACCGTGAGGTCGTCGTCCAGGCTGATTTCATACGTTTCCGGCGGGACAAGCCCGCTTTTCTCCGCTTTTTCTTTTGCCGCGGCATGATTTTTCACCATGCAGTTCCAGATCAGGTCGGCTGTCTTGGGATACGTCGGACAAAGCGGAGCTCTTTGGCCCTGCTTTTCCGGAACCATGCGTTTCCCGGATTCATTCATGGCAAAGACCCTGCTGTCGTCAGCGGGGAACATCTTGCTGTAATGCGCAAAGGTGTGGCAGTCTCCCGGGGCGCCGTAGGAGGCATATCCGCCGTTTTCAACGCCTGCGACGCGGTACCCGTTATATTTGTGAAAGAGTTTGAACTCATTGCTTGGGATGTTCGTAACGGTGTAACGGTATTGGAAGGCCGGAGACCTCCGGATGTCAATTTTTCCCAGATTTGTTCTGACCCCCGAAGGAACGATTTTCGTATCGGGCGCCAGGAAACGCACGCCGCAGCGTTCGAGGAAATCAAAGACGGCATACAGTGTTCCGCGCGGACGTCCCCCCGCGATTGCGATGCAGTTTCCGCCCAAATCTTTCAGTGTGTACTCCTCGGCTCCAAAATTTTTCGGATTGATTCCGGCTTTTTCCGCCGTCTGGGTCAGCCCGATGCAGATAACATTCTTTGTGCCGGGCTTAAGATTCTTCTCTTCCGTGGTACGGAAAACCGTCTTGGGGAACATCTGTTTCAGATAATCCAGCAGAATCCGTTCCGCCTTTTGTTCGGAGGGCAGCATTCCGGAAGGCGCTGCAACGGCATATTCCGTTTTCCCGGAAGGATCAATTTCAAACGCATTCAGGTTCAGACAGCATACCGCCACCAGCAGGAATGCCATGCGGGAATTTTTCATTTTAACACGTTCTCCTGACTATTTGTTCCAGTATTTCAAATTGGTGTAGTCTCCATCGCTGAGCCAGAAGAACTGGTGTCGGATGAAATGCTCGGCATGTCCGTCCAGGAAGGCCGAGTTGACTCCTCCGCTGTGTACCTGGATCCAGGTGTTCGACAAGATTGTTGTCGACGTAAAGTTCCCGTAAGATGCCCATGCGGCAGGAAGATGATCGAACACTGTGGCACGCATGGATGCCGCCTTCACTTTCCCGGCTTTCCTTCTTGCACTGTAAATATTGTATCCATAGGTGATCCATGTGCCGGAAGAAATATTGTTGTATCCTTTCATGACGCGGCTCCGCAGCGCCGGACAGTTTGAAAATTTTGACGTGAAGACATTCGGCTGATTCAGATAATTCTTCAGGAGGATCATCGGGGTTCCGTCCTCCATGTTCGATGTCTGTTCCGTGTTCCCGGGCTGATAGTACGGCGGAGTCCAGTCATCATAGTCAGACATGTAGGAATTGTACGCGAGGCCAATATTTTTCAGCTGGCTGCGGCAGTCGGCGGCCAGCGAGCTGCTTCTTGCCTTGTTCAGCGCGGGGAGCAGCATTCCGGCCAGAATCGCAATAATCGCAATCACAACCAGCAGCTCGATCAGTGTAAAAATCTGCTTGCTTTTCTTCATTTCTTTCCTCCATATTGAATTGTTTTCGGGTCAGACAGTTCATAATGCAGCAGGACGGGTTCCTGCAGAATCGGTCCCGCGGCGCAGCGGATCAGCATCTCCGCCGCGGCTTTTCCCAGACGGTAAGCCCAGTCGCCGAACGGGAAAAAGGCAAACTCCA
>CAZHPP010000668.1:0-2101 GCA_964534535.1 uncultured Victivallales bacterium
CGGTCATCACGGACGAGGAGACCAACGCGAAGTACCCGATCACCGACTACGCCCTCACGCCGAGCATGTCAATCATCGACACCGAGCTCGTGATGAAGCTTCCGAAAGGCCTCACCGCCATTTCCGGAATCGACGCCCTCACCCATGCCCTCGAGGCCAGAGTCTCCTGCATGCAGTCCGACTACTGCAGCTCGCTCGCCAACGAGGCCGCCAGGCTGATCTTTGAAAACCTCCCGACCTGCTACAAGAACGGCCCGATGTCCGAGAACGCCCGCGAACACATGTTCAACGCGTCCGCCATGGCCGGCATGGCCTTCGCGAACGCCTTCCTGGGGCTCTGCCACTCGATGGCCCACAAGCTCGGCGGAATGTACCACGTTCCGCACGGACTCGCCAACGCCTTCCTCATCAGCCACATCGTCCGCTTCAACGCGGTCGACTGCATGACCAAGCAGGCGGCGTTCCCGCAGTACCATTACCCGAACGCCAAGGGCGACTATGCCGCCGTGGCCCGCTGCGTGGGACTCACCGGCAAAGACGACGGAGAACTCGTCGAAAAGCTGATCGACAAGATCGAGGCACTGAAGGCCGAAGTCGACATTCCCAAGAACATGAAGATCTGGTTCGACCAGAAGGGAATCACGGAAGAAACCTTCCTCCGCCAGCTGGACGAACTCAGCCTGAAGGCCTACGACGATCAGTGCACCGGCACGAACCCGCGGTATCCGCTGGTCGCGGAAATCAAGGACCTGTATCTCAAAGCTTATTATGGAAAGTGATCCCCCGGAAAGATTCTTCCTCTGAACATTTCGGGGCACCCGGTTCCCTTCGCGGGGGACCGGGTTCTTTTTTCCCGTTTTTCAGCTTGAATTTTCCGGAACCGCGGATTAGCTTACCGGAAGAGAGACCGTTCCCATTCCGGGGACGGCCGGGGAAAAAACGCTCCGGAACGGCTCCCTTTCTGCGGAGCCTCCGGCAATTTCATCGGGAGGGATGGAATCATGATGCGTGCCTTTGCAATGAGGAAAATCGGGGAAGTCGGCTGGATCGGGAAAAAAATTCCGGAATGCGGACCGTTCGACGCCGTCGTGCGTCCGCTCGCGCTGGCGCCGTGCACGTCGGACATTCACACCGTCTACGAAGGGGCTCTCGGCGAACGCACCGACCTGACGCTCGGACACGAAGCCGCGGGCGAAATCGTGTCAGTGGGCGGACTCGTGCGGGATTTCCGTCCGGGCGACCGCGTGATCGTTCCGGCCATCACGCCGGAATGGCGGACCGAAGCCGTGGCCGAGGGCGTTCCGCCCCAGCATTCGGAAGGAATGCTGAGCGGCTGGAAGTTCTCCAACATCAAGGACGGCGTGTTCGCGGAGTTCTTCCACGTCAACGACGCCGACATGAACCTTGCCAGGATTCCGGAAGGCATGACGCTCGAACAGGCCGTGATGCTTTCCGACATGATGACCACTGGATTCCATGGAGTCGAACTCGCAAAAGTCGAATTCGGAACGACCGTCGCAGTGATCGGCATCGGCCCGGTTGGGCTCATGTCCGTGGCCGGCGCCGTGCTCCGCGGGGCCGCAAGGCTCTTCGCGGTCGGCACGCGCCCCGCCTGCGTGAAGGCCGCGCGCGAATACGGCGCCACCGACATCGTCAGCTACAAGGACGGCAGCGTGGTGGACCAGATCCTCCGCGCCACGAACGGACACGGCGCCGACCATGTGATCATTTCCGGCGGCCCATCCGAAGTCCTGGACCAGGCGGTGCGGATCTGCAAGCCGGGCGGAGTCATCGGCAACGTCGACTATTTCGGCGAAGGTGACTATCTGCCGCTTCCGCGCACCGCGTGGGGAGTCGGCATGGCCCACAAGGAGCTCAACGGCGGGCTGACTCCCGGCGGAAGAGTCCGCATGGAACGCATGGCCGCGCTCGTGATGACCCGCAGGGTCGATCCCGGAAAGCTCGTCACGCACATCTTCCACGGGCTCGACCGTCTGCCGGAGGCTCTGGAACTGATGCACAGCAAGCCGGCCGACCTCATCAAGCCGGTCGTCCTGGTCTGAAAAAAGGGGGGCTGGAGCCCCCATAATTCCGTAAAAAA
>CAZHPP010000669.1:0-2098 GCA_964534535.1 uncultured Victivallales bacterium
AATGCCGCGCCGTCATCCGGGAACAGCGGGAAACGCAGGGGTCCTCCGGAATGTACCAGTATGTGTTCGGAGTCCGTCCGGACGATTCGGGCGTGCTGCGCCTGAAGTCCGGCGCACCGTGGACCGATGAATCCGACCGCCGGACCGCCGCGTTCAATTCGTATGCCGCCGCAGGCGGCGGAAAGCGCTTCCCCGTGCTCGAATCGATCCTCCGGAAGTCGGAAACGCATGCTTCCGATACCGGCATTTCCGTCCGCCGGCTCCTTCAAACTCTTTTCATGGAAAGGAAATCATGGTGAAACTCCTCTTTGCGGCATTTGCCGCGTGCGCGCTCTTCCTGGCCGGATGCAGTTCTGCGGGGGACAGGGAAGATCCCCGGACCCTCTACGAACCTTCCGAAACGGAAAAACTCCAGCCGAAGGAGAAGTTCGAGCTTTATGATTATGCCCGCGGATTCCTGATGTCCTCCAAAAAACTCAAAAGCCGGTTTGCCAAAGAGGACTTCGACTTCATTTCGAAGCACGATCCCGACACGCGGATTCATTACACCGCGCCGAAAACCGGGAAGATGTTCCTTTCCTGGACTATTCCCGGACGCCGCCAGATCGTGGTTTCCGCCGAAGGGTATCTTGTAATTTCACAGGGCAACAAGGCAGTCTGGGCGCTGCGGGTCAGCGATTTTTCGCGCACTGGTTCGCAGGACCTCTCGAAATACGGGATCTCCGAATGAAACATTCCTTCTTTTTCCTGCCGGCATTGTTTTTCTTCTGCGCTCTGCTTTCGGGCGCGGAGACTCTCCCGCGGATCAATGCGGGGCTCCGCACGGAAATTTATCTCGCCGGAGAAAAGACGGGGAAGATGCGGCTTTCGGACGCGCTCCGCGACCAGAGTTCGAGAAAGCTGTTCACCGCCGTTGTTTCCGGCATTGCGGGCGTTCAGTACAACGCCGCGTATCTGACCGAATTCGGCGCGCGCAAGACCGGATTTTCGATCACATGCCGCCAGCGCGGATTCGCGTCGGGCGGACTGTTCCGCACCGACGCTTCGATCCTCTGGAACATGCCGCCGAAAGGTGTCTTCAGCGCTTCGACCGGCGAAGCGTTCAACGAAGGCTGCCAGATCGATTCCCTGCGCAGTCTCCGCAACGGCGACGCCGTGCCGCTGGGACTGTTCCAGTCCGTTTCCGGGGAACGGTTCATTCCGCTCGTCACGCCGTTCCTGGGGAGGCCGATCCCCGCGGGGGAGCAGGCTCCGTTTGCGCTTTCCCGCGTCGAAGTCGCGGTGCTGCGCGTGTCCTCCGCAGAAGCGCAGAAGCTGCTCGGAGCCGAATTCGAACAGAACAACCTGAACGACGATGTCATTGCGAAACTGGCCGCCGATTCCCGCTGCCGCAGGTTTGCATTCATGGCGCCCGAGGCGGGGAAGGCCGAATTTTCGAGCGTGACGCACGTCGAAAACAAAAAGCTCGGCACAAAGACGGCCGTCGGATTCAAGGCCGCCTTCGCGTCGCCCGATTCCGGAATCGTCCGCGTCCTGATGAGCGATACGCAGAACGTCGGGAACGCCGCGGACGGTTCGCCCCTGGTCGAGGGCGCTGTCACGGACCTTTACAGCGCCTATGCGGCGGACAGGTGGTTCCTCCCGGTGCGCTTCCGTTCGTTCTGCGCTTCCGGGAATTCCATGTTCGGAAAACTTCCGCCCGCAGGGAATTCCGAACTCTTCGTACTCGTGAAGATCACGCCGCACAAGGCCGCGGCGAAGGGAGGAAAACGCCCATGAAAGCCGCCGTTCTCGGTTCGGGGGCCATGGGGTGTCTTTACGCCTCCTATCTCGCCCGCAACAAAAAAGTCGATCTCGTCCTGCTCGACCACAATCCAGAAAAGGTCGCCGCCATTGCGAAAAACGGAATCACGAAACTCGAAAACGGCACCGAATACAATATCCCCGTCCATGCGGAACTCAGCGGAGTGCCGCGGGAGGCGGTCGACGTGCTTCTGCTGTTCGTCAAGGCGCACCAGACGTACAGCGCCATGAAGGCCAACTCGTTCCTTGTGGGAGAAAACACCACGGTGCTTTCCCTGCAGAACGGCATGGGAAA
>CAZHPP010000670.1:0-2092 GCA_964534535.1 uncultured Victivallales bacterium
GAAACTCCTTTCCGCCATGAAAAAGGCGAAATCGTTCCGGCGTTCGGAGAAAATTGCGGAACTCGAGTCGATTCTGAAAATTTCGAGTCCGCTGACGGTCGTCCGCTTTGCGGAACACAACAGAAGTGCGGAAGGCTGGCGGAGATTCACTCTGGAACTTTCCAATGGATCTCAGATCCCGTTTGCGGTGTTCCCGCACGGGAAGACGTGCGAACTTTTGCTCAATTCCACCGGGAAGGCGGACCTCGTACTGCCGGAAAAATCCGGGATTTCAATCGCGGCTGCCGATCTTTCCGGACAGGGGGAAAATGAATGCGGCGAAGAACGGAATGATCTCGGAAGGTATCACGATTTTGCGCGCTGGCGCATGTGGCTGGGGCAGACGGTCCTCGGCGAATGGGTGCGCGAACTCGGCGCGGTCCGGGGATTCCTTGCTGAAAAACTCGGTTTGAAGACGACATGCCTTCACGGATTCCGCGAAGGCGCGGTTGCCGCGCTGTGTTCCGCCGTGATCGACCCGGGCGTGAAAACCGTGCTCTGCGAAGATTTTCCGGCGGGTTATCTCTTTGCCGGCGATGAGATCCCGAAGTGTTTCAATCTTGCAATGTCGGTTCCGGGATTCCTGCGCTGGGGGGACGTTCCGCTGCTGGCGGCGCTGGCAGATTCGGAAGTCCGGATCTCGCAGCCGAAGAATGCGGACGGTTCCGCGTTCAAGGGCGATTTCAAGGCCGAAGTCCATGCTCTGAAGAGCCGGATCAAAAAATAAGGTTTCGTTCAGAACAGAGCCGTTGTAAAAGAAGCGGGACTTCCGAGGTTCATCCCGGAAGTCCCGCTTCGTTTGATTCGTTTTTCCGGCGCTTCAGTCCTTGAGCACGGCCGGGAAATTGTCCATGTAGTAGGAGTGCGCCATTTTCTTGAGGAAATTCACATCCATCTTCCAGTTGAGGACTTCATCGCCGAGATCCTTGCGGACGTTGGAGCTGTCGAAGACGATCTGGGAGGAGAAGTACGGAAGCAGGTCGCCGATGATCTTGTTGACGGTTTCCTCGACGCGGGTGGGATTCTCGACCTTTTCCTGGACGGTCATGTGGGGGGCGTTCAGGGTTTCGCAGACGGCCTGTTCGATCCACTTGGTGGCAACGGGACTGTCGCCCGTGATGTGATAGGTGCGGTTCACGACCGGCTTCATGAAGAGTCGGGAAATGGTCGTCTGGACATAGTCCTGCGGAACGAAATAGATCTTGTCGGAAAGTCCGGCCTGGAGGCGGACATTCATGGGGAATACGCCGTTCGGAGGAAGCCCCATCTTGGCGCAGCCGTTGGATTTGAGCTTGCCGAGAAATTCCAGGATGCGGTAGAATGCGAGCGGCTTGCGGATTTTCCCGTCGGAAAGCCGTCCGACGATGATCGAGGGACGGTAGATCGTGAAGGGGAATCCCGAATTGCGGACCATTTTTTCCGCTTCGAACTTGCTGTGCTCGTAGGGATTGTTGAATGCGGTGGCGGGCATGGTGTCCTCCATGACCCGTCCGGAGCAGAGCCCCGCGACGTAGGCGGTGCTGACGTACTGGAAGATCGGGATGTTTGCCTTGCGGGCGAGATCGAGGGCGGCCTTGGTGCCGCGGAGATTGGTGGCGAAGACGGTTCCGTTGGGATCCTTCCCGAGATTCACGTCCGCGGCGCAGTGGAAGAACACGTCGTAGGGACCCTTTGCAGCCATCTGGTCGGCGGGAAGATTTTCAAGCGTTCCCTCAATGACTTCAACGCGGGAAATAATGTTCTCGAAGGTTTCCGGCTTTCCATCGAATTCGCACTGTTCCTTGAGAATATTCCGTGCGCGTTCGATTGCGGGAGTTCCGCAGAAGCCGCGGCAGAGCGATACGATCCGGCAGGAGGGGTTGTTCCTCAGCAGTGCGGTTGTGAATCCGGCTCCGACGAGCCCCGTGATTCCAGTCATCAGTATTTTCAACTCTCTTCTCCAATTCGTTAGTTGATCTGTTTCGAGTAATATATTCATCAATATAGCATGTTTCCGGCAGGAATTCAAACCTTCCCTTGAAAAAATTATAAAAATCGATTTTCCGCAAAATCG
>CAZHPP010000671.1:0-2087 GCA_964534535.1 uncultured Victivallales bacterium
AGATCACGGGGACAGATCGGGAGCTCAACCTTCGGAAAACGTTCCGGGACGCCCCATGGATTCTGGAGGAACAATACCGTGTCTCACAAGACGCCATTTCCTGGAAAGCCGTCGTCCGTCTGCCTTCCGGCCCCGCACGTTCCTGCGCGGTCTCCTGGAACCTGACCTGGCCCAAGGAAGTGCACGATGTCTCCTTCTGGGCTCCGAAAGATCATATGCCGGCTCAAATCTGCCGATATGCCGGGATTTCCCTGGAATACGGCGAAATCACCAGCGGAATTTTGATGCCGCTCCTCTCCTGCTGGCGCACCTCCCAAGACGCCGGAATCGCCCTGATGATGCCTTTCGACTTCCGAACCCCGCGCTTCCGCTTTCTGTTCGGATTCCGGGACCCCGAACTTCGGACAGAATTCGACCGTCTGGCTCTCTCACCGGGACATCCGGCAGAGACCTCGCTGCTGATGCGCGGAACCCCGGGATGCTTTCGTCCCGCCCTTGGCTGGGCGTATGATCGATACACCAGTTATTTCGAGCCGGAATCCGTTTCCATCCGCTCCCTGTGGGGCGGCCACGTCTGCGGAGCGTTTCAGGAATCGGAAGAGAATATGCGGAAAATGCGGGAACTCGGAATCAAATGGTATGAGATCCACGGACATTTTCCCGCCTACGGGAACTATCATCCCGAAGGAATCAAGGAATGGCGGAGCGGGCACTACAAAGAGGATCCGCGCATGATTTCCGAGGAAATGATCCATCGGACAATCTCCGAACTCCACCAAAACGGAATCGCCGCATTCCCGTACATTCAAATTTCCGGGGACGGCGATGAAAAACTTCTCTCCCATGAAATGGAGTCCTGCCGGATCCGGAACCTCCGCGGGGAAACGTGGGGCGGCTGGCCGGGAACGTTTCTGATGAATTCTGATCCCTCCCTCCCGTTCGGAAAGGATATCGAACGTCAGATCGACGGCCTGACGTCCAGATACCCGGAAGCCGACGGAGTGTTTCTCGACCAGCCGTGCTATAATTTCACAGATACGGCCCATCCGGACGGAATAACTGCGGTCGACAACCGTCCGGCGGCCATGACCGGATTCAATTATCTGCCGCACCTGGAACATCTTTCAAAAGTCCTTCATCCCGGAAAATCAATCATCGGGAACGGACCGTTCGGAGTTGGAATCATCCGGCACATTGACGCATTCATGGCTGAAAGCGAAGGATGGCTCTGCGAGGTCCTGCAATATTACAGCATCGGAACAAAACCTCTCTTTTTCCTGGTCTATTCGTGTACCGACGTCGATCTGGAACAGATGTTTCAGCAGGCTCTTCTGCATGGAGGGTGCTTCACAAGCTATCCCGATGCACTTCCATCGAAAGATCTTTTCCGCCTTTATATGCCTCTGCTGGAAAAGCTGTACCGGAGACGCTGGGTGTTCGATCCGAATCCGCTGCGTCTTCCGGCGGGGTTTCAGGGAAATATCTTCCGCGGCGAAAATGCCTCGCTCTATGTCAGTCTGATCCGGAACATGAGCCGTCAGCAGGGGCGTGGCGCAGAAAACGGAGAAATCGCCGTCAAAACAGCGGACTCCTCAAAAACTGTCAAGGTTCTTTTCCACCTGCCGGGAAAGTCTCCGGAAGAAGTCAAATTCACCCGGGGAGACGACGCTTGCATCCGATTCCGCATTCCCATCAGTTTCGATGCCGCGGGATTGGCGGAGATGATTCCGGGAATTGATTGAGGGTCAGCCGGATTTTCACCCCCTGGTCGACAGGTGCCGACAAAAAACAAGCGCAAAAAATTGATTTTTTTCGCAGGGTGCATGGCTCTTTGAGTCCTGCCGAGGGTTCAAGGGGAGCGCAGCCCATTGGGAATGCATTAAAATCAGTCATCACCTGATGCAGGCATCAAGAATGAAAACTTCAATGTCGCTGTTTCTACGGCAGCGATTTGAAAAAATGCTATAAGCGCATTAAAGTACGAGATGTCATAAAACATGTTTAATCCGGACTGACAAAGGAAACTCCCAATGGGAGTGTAACGAATTTTCTGTAAAATCATGCGGAACGAATGGCCAGAGTTATGC
>CAZHPP010000672.1:0-2078 GCA_964534535.1 uncultured Victivallales bacterium
CCTTCTGCGAACGCGAGGAAGAGATGACTCGACAATAATTGCGAGACTCCAACAGCGCAATCATCTGATTGAAGCGTGATTTTGACATTCCAGCGCCACGATACAGGTCGCGGATGCTGTGCTGGCATACTTTATAGTTGCGAATGAAATAGTTGACGAGCTTCATCGCATCGTTCGGCAATGCCATTTTTTTGATAAAGGAATGACACCGTTCCGCATTGGCAATGAAGTATTCCATCAACGCATGGGCGTTTTGAATGTCCTCCAGCTCAATCGTACGATGTTCCAACACCTGCGAGATCAACAACGCAAATCTCAACGTCTGAGATGGATATCGGATGGCAATGGCAAGCGTGTCATAATACAAACCGCCTTCGCCGCTTTCGCTTTCAATTTCGCGGTAGTGATTCTTCCAAAACTCCTTTGCTTCCGCCGACAGACCGATATAAACCGGCTCGGTCTGTTTACTGCTCCGATTCATCAAACGGAAAATCAGTTGTTTATAACGTTCCATGGTGACATCGCTGATTTCAGAGTCATCAATATCGCGTTTCAGCGAACCGTCCGGATTGCGTTTGCCCACCCAGGTTTCGGGAAAGCAATAGAGACAGCGTGAAGCAAAGCCGCTGTCAAACACCTCCGCCTTATCGCCGAGAAGCAGGAGCATATCCGGTTGTGACAACAAGACCAAACCGACGCAAGGACGCTTGATCGGTGTAATGGAACGGCCGGAACGATCATACGACACGGTTTTTGTCCCGTCATAACAATCGAGCAGAACCTCATCGTGGGCATCCCCGTCATTGCTGTAACGGAGGCCGAGTATCATCTTCAGTTCACCGCGCCCGTCGTCGGAAAACATCGCAACGGTACCGCCGCATTCAGCCAGCTTCTGCAGCAAAGCCTCCTGGGTAATGTTATTGGTGAAAATGTTCGGATTGGGAGGCGTATTTTCCAGTGTCGCATTGATCTCATTCATTTCCGCCATCATGTTGTCAGTGCCTGCCGCGCCAATACCCTTTTTGATAATCTGATTCATCAAAAACTCCCGGCGTTTCTCGAGCAGTTCGAAAGATTCACCTTCTTTCCGGTATTCCTTGAGTTTTTCATACAGCCAGTCGCTGAACGGTCCTTGCAAGATGCTGTCCACGGAGCTTTTCCGTTCTCCGCGTGCTGCGAAGATCAACATATAAAGGTTTGCGCGTCCGGTGAGCGACTTTTTGAAGTAATAATAGACATTACGACCGATAGCCAGCCCTACCATTCCAAGCATTTCAGCTGCGGCAAGAGATTCCGGCACTTTGACCGACTGGCTGATTTCCGCCACCAAGTCACGCATAACCGGCGGCAATGCCTGCATTGGGAATTCCGGCAGCGGTTCCAACTCCACATTGGTTGCAATGGGAGGCCATTCGAAAAATTTGGCTTCTTCAGGGATGGCAGCATCAACAATCGCGATTGCGTTATTTGCTTTCAATTCAGCAGACATAAATTCAGTTTCCTTTGAGGTTCGGGTTGAGATAAAGAAGTTTTTGCTTTTTGCCGTTGGAGCGTATTACTCCAGGCGTTCGGGTCATCCGGCTTTCATTTTTGCACGCTCCGTCACAGCCGAGCAGTTCCAGTCGATTACGGAAGAGTTCATCCTCCACCGTGCGTTTCCAGCTGTCAGCGTCCGGGCAATCCACCGCCAGCAAACCATGGATGGATTTGTTGCCGGAGTAGATCAGTGCGGCGAACGGCATACCCTTGTCCAGCATCGCCAGATAAAAAGCATACTGCTCGTTGAGCGGTTTGGAATCGAATTCCACGACCGCATAGCGGAATTTTGCAATGCATTCATCACAGACCAGTGATTGCTTGCCGTTATCGCGGCGAACGGACATTCCGGTCAACGGATTCGGCCGGAAATATTCCGCCATTTGCAGATTGGAAAGATGCTCTGTGACCGTTCGGACACATTCTCGCTGTCGTGAATAATTTGCACAGGCATCACCGATGAATATCACATCGTCCGGCTCATACAGCGTTGAAAGTAACGCTTCCATATCCTCCTGACCGCATTCAAAGTCAATACGATA
>CAZHPP010000673.1:0-2077 GCA_964534535.1 uncultured Victivallales bacterium
CTCGTGTGAGGCCCAACGTCGTTCCTTCTGTTGTTCCAGTAACTGATTTGAGCGTTTCAATTCATGGGCCTCGTGTGAGGCCCAACCAACGACAACGGTGATTCCGTCCGGCCTGAGGGGTTTCAATTCATGGGCCTCGTGTGAGGCCCAACGCTCTTACTATAACTTCCTGATATGCAATTTACAAATCCACAAGATCCGCGAACCTGATACTTTATTTGTCAATGAGCAATCTCTTGTCGTCTTCGGAAAGAGCATGTCGTTTATTTCCAATGGAATGCAATTCCCGCGAACCAGGCATTCAATCTCTTCTTCAAATGCCGGTTCGCGCCGACTTTTTATATCATCAGTGTATCATGTGCCAAATTCAATGTTTTTTTTGCGCCGTAATGCTCCGTTCGTGCCGCTTTGCTGTTTCCCAGAATATAAAATCGGAGACTGTCGCTCGCCGGGTCGATTTCCTTGAGCAGATCATTCCTCAGAGTCTGAAGCTGCGCGAAGTCCACCTGGCATTCGAATACGGAATACTGGACACGCTGTCCGAAATTCAAGCATGTCTTTGCAACGTGTCTCAGGCGTTTCTTTCCTCCGTCTGATTCTGTAGAAACATCGTAGCTCACAATGATCATCATGATTCAGTGTCTCCCTTACCTGAAAATGAACGGCGGATAAGCGTCAATGTCGCCGCGGATGAATCTGGCAAGAAGGAGAGACTGAACGAAGGGGACGAGACCAAGACGGATTTTTTCCTTCAGGTAAGGATGCATGATTTCATCCTGTTTCCGGTCCTGCCATTCACCGATCAGAATTTTTCTGGACTGTTCATTCATTCTTACTGCTCCTGTTTCAACGAATTTGAAATCTTGCGGGGCAACACGCCGCAAATTGATCAGAGACAATACCAGTCTGTCGGCAAAACACGCTCGCAGTTCCTCCATGAGATCGAGCGCAAGCGAGGGACGTCCCGGTCTGTCGGCATGCAGAAATCCTGCCGCGGGATCAAGCCCGACAGACTCCAAGGCTGCCACACAGTCGTGAGCAAGCAGCGTATAGGCGAACGAAAGCATCGCATTGACACGGTCAAGCGGGGGACGCCGGTTCCGTCCGGCAAACTGAAAATCATTTTTCTGAGCCGTAATCAGAGACCCGAAGCATGAAAAATAACGGTTTGCGGCACTGCCTTCGACACCGAGCAGTTCTTCGCACGGCAGTGTTTTCCCTCCCATAAGGAGCTGATAATGCTGCCGAGTCTGGTTTTTCATGACCGCAACGGCATCATCGAAATTGCGTCTGGACGGCTCGTCAAGGAGTTCGCCATGGTCGCGCAGAAAACGCTGGAGCACCGACCTGGAATTCAGCATTTTCGCAATCAGGAAGACCGTGGCAAGCGCCGAACGTTTTTCAGGCAGTTCCGTCAGGCGGAACTGCTGCTTGCGAAGAAGGATATTCCCGCACATCCCGCCTTGAATTCTGGCAAGGAAACGGCCGTTCTTCGTGAGGAATGAAACGGCAATCCCGTTTTCGGCGCAGGCACCAAGAAGGAACGGACTGCATGCGATGTTGCCGAGGCAGACGATTCCCTGAAGATTGATCAGCGGGAACTGTGCAAGTTTTTCCTGTTTCAGGGAAACGACAACTGTTTCCCCTTCGAGGGAAAGATAGGTCTCCTGAGTTGTCACATAAAGGACATTCAACAGCTTTTTCATGGCAGCTCCATCTGCGATCCAAGCCACTTCGAAGGCGTCTCCGCCGAGGAAAGTTCCGGCAGGCAGAGATTCCTCAGCGAGCATGCGCCGCATTTTTCCGGCGAATATATCGGAAGCGGCGCCTTATTCTCCGAGAACATGGCATGAACGCGTTCGATCGCGGAAACCGTCTCGTCCCGCAGGGATTCCGTGAATTCGATTTCCAGCCGTCTGCGGGTCTTCCCATAATACAGAGCCCCGGCCGGGACGGAGACCGAAAGCATCTCTTCCAGACAGAGCGCCTGAGCACAGAGCTGGATGGAATCGCAGTCATCCGACTTGGGCTTTCCGAGCTTGTATTCGACAGGATAAATGCGTCCGGTATTTTCGTC
>CAZHPP010000674.1:0-2068 GCA_964534535.1 uncultured Victivallales bacterium
TTGTTTCTCTGTCGCCCCCTGTACCCCGATAAATCCTTAATTTCATGGAAGGACAGTCAGCATTCCGCATGCAGCCATGAAAAAAAAATCCTCAAAGCCATCGGCCGTTCTGCTCGACCGCATCTACCGCGCGTTCAACCGGCCCCGCTACATTGCGCCCGACCCGCTGGAACTCGTGCTGCGCTTTCCCGACCCGCGCGACCGCGAACTTGCCGCGCTTGCGGCTTCGTCTCTCGCCTACGGCCGCGTGAACCGGATTCTCTTCAGCGTTTCCGCAATCCTTGACGCCATGGGCGGAAAGCCGTTCGACTTCATTACCTCAAATTCCCCGGAAGACATGCGTCATGCGTTCCGCGGATTCAAACACAGGTTTCATTCGGGCGATGACATGGCGAACCTCTTCGCCGGGGCAAAGCGCGCCCTCGCGGAATACGGTTCCCTCGAACAGTGCTTCGCCTCGGGATTCCATCCCGGAGACTCCACGGTCTGCAATGCGGAGGAACACTTCTCCGTCTGTCTCTGCAGCGAATTCGACTCCGGGAAAAGCACGCTTCTGCCCTCCCCCGCCGACGGCAGTGCGTGCAAACGCCTGAACCTGATGCTCCGCTGGCTCGTCCGCAAGGACGAAGTCGATCCCGGCGGCTGGGATTCGATTCCGGCCTCCGCGCTGATCGTGCCCGTGGATACCCACATGCACCGTCTGGCACGGTCGCTCGGGTTCACGAAGCGCAAGGCCGCCGATCTCGCAACGGCCCTTGAAATTACGAAAGCGTTCGCCCGGCTTTCGCCGGAAGACCCCGTCAAATACGATTTTTCCCTGACCCGTTTCGGGATCAATCCCGAATTTCCAAAAACGCCGGAGTCCGCCGATGCCGGATTCTGACGCAGTCAACATCTACATTCATGTGCCGTTCTGCCGCGGAAAGTGCGGCTACTGCGCCTTCTATTCCGAACCGATCTTTTCCGGCGCGATGTTCACGCAGTGGCTCGAAAAGCTCGGATGCGACATCGAATCCGCCGCCGTTCAGAGTCCCGTGGAAACGCTCTATCTCGGCGGAGGCACGCCGACTCTGCCCGAACCGGAGATGCTGGAACGGCTTTATGCCATGCTGAACTCGCATTTCCGATTTCTCCCAAGTGCCGAAATCACCAGCGAATGCAATCCGGAAACCCTCACGCGGGAAAAAGCGGAAGTCATGCGCGGATTCGTAAACCGAGTCAGCATGGGCGCGCAGTCGTTTTCGGAAAAGTTTCTGAGCACGATCCAGCGGACAAGCCGCGATCCCTCCGCGCCGGAACGCGCCTTCCGCATTCTCCGGAGCGCCGGATTCAGAAACATCGGGCTCGACCTCATCTATGCGATTCCGGGGGAAAGCCTTCCCGGCTGGAAATGCGATCTGGAAACAGCGCTGGCGCTGAAGCCGGACCACATCTCCGCCTACTCGCTCACGCCCGAAGAGGGAACCCGGCTCGCCGGAACCGCCGTGGACGATTCGCTTTCGGAAGACATGTGGGAATTCGCGGGGGCGTTCCTCGCGGAACACGGGCTGCCGCGCTATGAAGTTTCCAATTACGCCTCCCCTCCGTTCCAATGCCGGCACAACGACAGCGTCTGGCACGGCCGGCGCTATTTCGGGTTCGGCCCCAGCGCGAGTTCGTTCGACGGCGTTACGCGCTGGACTCAGGCGAAGCCGCTTTCCGCCTGGCTTGCGGGGACTCCCGCGGAACAGGACCCGCTTCCCAGGGAAGCGCGCCTGCGCGAAATCTTCGTGATGGGGCTCCGCACCGTCCGCGGCTGGGACCGCTCCGAGTTCGACTGGACTTTCCTGCTCCCCGAACTTGAAAAACTCAAAAACGATGGTCTATTACTTCTTTCCGGAACATGCGTGAAACCGACTCTGCGCGGGCTCGCGTTCTGGAACGATCTGGCCGAAACCCTAATACAGGAACCGTAATCATGGAAGAACAGTTTGTCTATCCCACCGACCCGATGGTCTGCAGCGAAGCGATCCGCATCACGACCGAAGGCGACATTCTGAAAAAGGTCGAATACCGCGGCGGCTGCCCG
>CAZHPP010000675.1:0-2049 GCA_964534535.1 uncultured Victivallales bacterium
TTGATTTTTTGCGCAGGGTGCAGGGCTCTTTGAGTCCTGCCGAGGGTTTAAGGGGCAAGAGCCCCTTGGATTTAAACCAGTCATCCCGGAGAACATAGCCTTTTTCATAAAAAAGTCAGCGGATTCCGGCAAGCGACGTCACGGGGAAGCGGTTGAAAATCCTGAAATAAAGTCTGCGCGCCTGCTGCGAAGCCGGATCAAGCAGCACCGCCCGCTTTGCAAATTCCGCCGCGCCGATGGTGTCCCCCGCACGGCAGAGCGCTTCGCCGCGCACCGTCAGTTCCATGGACTCGCGTCTGCCCTTCGGCGTCACCACGCGGAATACAGTGTATTTCGTCGCGCACCGGCGGTATTTCAGCGGCGGTTCCACAAGCGCGAACCAGGTCAGGCTCTGCGGCATCACGGACATCAGGCTGGCCGGCGAGGCCGGCGGAATCCTGACCGCATTCGCAATATAGCGCGTGGAATAGGGATGCAGCGGCCCGGTCGAACCGTTGTCGAACACCAGAAATTCCGCGCCGTACCTCATGCAGTATTCGTTCAGCTGTTTTTCCGTGCCGTGGAACAGAATGTTCAGATACTGTTCCACAGGCCGCCGGATCGGTTCCATTCCGAACTGCGGCTGCATCACGAGATTCGCCCCGCAGTAGGCCATCAGCATGGGGCTGACCGTGAATTCGGAAACGACGGTCCTGCCGCGGACGGGCGAACCGTCCCGGAACCATTCGATCAGGGAGGCCGTTTCCGGAAGATATGAGTCAACCGTATAGGCCCGCACGCGGGCGAACAGAGAAACAAACGCCTCGAAGCAGATCACGGAGACGAATGCGGTCTTCAGCAGACGCCGGAACAGCACCTCGTGCCGGAAGCCCCGGATTCCATGAAGGTATTCCTGGACCAGCAGCGGCAGGGAAAGCGCAAGGAAAATGATCAGGAATTCGTGATAGCGCACAATGTAGACGAATCCGACGATGAATCCGAGCGTGAAGAGATACGGCATCAGCGAGCGTCCGAAGTCGCGTCCGACCGCGCACCGCAGCGGCGTGAACAGGCCCGCCAGCAGCAGGAGCAGCGCGAAAAGCGCCAGCGTGAGCGGCGTGAAGTTCCAGAGATTCTTCAGCGGGGCGGGGCCTCCGGAAATGGAAAATCCCGGAATCGACCCGATCGAGGGGAAGAATCCGGCCGCAAGCTCCCAAGTGGCCGAGTGCATGGAAGGGGTCCACATCATGCGGGCGTCGTAGCTCATGCGCGAGGGGTCCGGCGGCTTGACGTTGTGGAATTCGAGCTTTGCCAGCATCGCTTCCGAGAAATGGCTGTAGTTCGCCGTGTATTCCGGCGTGACGACTGCATACTGGCGGAAGACCGTCAGCACGGCCAGAACACCGAACACCACGGCGAAGCGCATGGCCCCGCGTTCCGGCCGCTTCGGCAGAAACATCACGAGCGCCAGAACGGGGAATACGACGCAGACCAGAGACGACTGGATCAGCCCGTATTTCACGTTGAAGGGGACGAAGAACGCGTTTGCCGCGACGGCGAAGATGATCATCAGCCAGACGGCTTTCCGCTGCTTTGTGAAGATTCCCCCGGAAACCCAGCGCACGAGTTCGAAGCACGCCCACGCGCCGAACAGCAGCTGGCAGAGGTCCCAGGACGCGAACGCAAGCGCCGTGGAAAGGAACAGCAGGATCAGCTTCCAGCGCGACGGTTTGAGATAGATCCAGTACGCCAGCATCATGCAGAAGACGATCAGCGGAATGCAGAAGTCGCCGCGGACGATGTCCTGTCCGGTTGCCCGTGCGATCGAGGCGGCGGAAAGCGCGTGGAGCATGCCGCCCCCGAACGCGAGTTTCAACGGAACGTTCAGAATCACGAGCCAGAGGAAGATCAGCCCGGGAATCAGGGAAGTCCACGCGCGGACGTTCCACGCGCAGAACCGGGCAAAATCGGGATTGTCCTGAAACCGCAGTTCGGAGATGGCAGGCACGGGCGGAGTCCGCACGATGGAGAGCGCGCGGTAGCTCCAGCCGAGCACCCATTCGAGCGTCA
>CAZHPP010000676.1:0-2048 GCA_964534535.1 uncultured Victivallales bacterium
TGCGCGCAATTCACAACGCCCAACGGTGGTCGGAGATGCTGATCGAAGGAGAAGTGAAAAGCATCAGCGAATTGGCCGCCCGTTTGAAAAAGAAGCCTCCGTATGTAACACGCATCCTGCGCCTGAACAACCTCGCGCCGGATATCATCGAAGCCATTTATCGCGGCGATGAACCCGAGGGGCTTTCCCTTGCCCGATTGGAAAAGGGCTTTCCCGACGACTGGCATGACCAGCGCCGGAAATTCGACTTCCCCTCGTTGTGATTCTTTTCACCAACGGGGAGGGCCTTTTGTGAAAAGCGTTGACACAATAGAACTTTTCATGGCATTCGTCATGATAAGACGCGAAAATTTGACAACAACGCATCATAAATCGTCCTGGGATTACTACTCATAATTCCGACCAAGGAATTTTTGCGGATATTATTACACATGAGTAGAACGGATTCTTCAAAAGTCTGCCGTCAATAGAAATCGCATTATGTGAATTTTTTTTGCCGAAGTGTGGTACTTTCTCACCCTTTTTCAATTGCCTTTGTCAAAATGATATTCCATCTGTTCGTGACTGTACTGTGCAACCGCTTCGATATTCCGCCGGAAAACATTCTGCCGCAACGGCGGAACATCTCAGCATAGTAACTTGTATTGGAGAATCCAAACTGTATTGCCGATTTCGGCAATCGTCAGATTTATGCGATGCAACAATTCCACGCTTTTCAACAACCAGTTGAATCCGTCTCTGCGTCATCGAAAAAAATGAGAAGAGCTGTTCGAAATGCCCAAACATCCGTGCCTGAAATTATCGGCATTTCTTGGCAATCAGTCGAGAGAACAGTAGGCGGCTATGGAGAAGATGTTTGATGGCATAGCGGGAGTTCCCTCCCAAACGCTGTTTTAACTGCGAAGGTCTTGTTTTGTATTTTTAATGTTGTCGACGTTCAGCAATGTTGATGCCGATGATGGATATCCGGGGTATGCGGATGTTCATGTTCGCGTGATTCGTGAACATGTTCGTGTGTATGCCAGCCGAGAATAGGCGGATTGTGCTCGTGATTGTGATGCTGGTCATTGTGCAAATGCGCATGGTCGTGAACCAGTTTTTCATGCAGATGCTTGTGGACATGCTTTTCGCACACGGCAAGCCACACGCCACAAACCATGAAGATTGAGGCAACAAGAAAATTCTGTGACGGAACTTCCCGGAGAATTGCCATGGAGAGCAATACGCCGATAAAAGGCGCGGCAGCGTAATATGCACTGGTTCTCGCCGCACCGAGGAAACGCTGGGCTTTCACATAGAAGAAAATGCTCAAGCCGTAGGCAACGAATCCCAGGACGACCGCCCCAAGAACTGAAAGTATTCTTTGCGGAAATGGATCATCTACAAGAAATGCAATGATCAGTGCCGTTGTGCCGGAACCGACTCCTTTGACAATGACGATTTCAGTGGGAGATTTTTCCGACATATTTCGGGTACAGTTGTTTTCCACCCCCCAACAACAGCAGGCTCCCAGCACCAATAAAGAGCCGATGGAAAAATTCCATGTGGAGAGATCGGCAAGGTCAATGCTCAGCAAAATACTGGCAAAAGTAATTACTCCAATGGAAATCCACATGCGTTTCCCGATTGCCTCATGAAAAAACGCCAATGCAATCAGCGAAGTAACTACCATTTCAAAATTGAAAAGGATCGAAGCATTGGCCGCCGTGGTCAGTTTCAATCCTCGCATCAACAGAAAAGGCGCAAACACATCCAATAAGATCATGGAACCCATCCACGGCAATTCTTTGCGGGAGAGCGGTGCTTCCGTTTGGTTTTCACGTGAGCGCAAATGGAACAGGAGCGTTCCAAGTCCGGCTCCCAAATACAAAAAGGCCACCATGAACATGGGGGAAATATTGGTCAGCAACAATTTTGAAAACGGCGCGTTCAAGCCGAAAAGCAACGCCGCCAGCAAAGCCATTGCGATCGGAAAATATCTGCTGTCTTTCACGGATTCAAGCATTTGGGTGATCCATCGGACGTTATTTTTTTCATAAATATACCAC
>CAZHPP010000677.1:0-2037 GCA_964534535.1 uncultured Victivallales bacterium
TTCATCGTTATTTTCGCAAATGGGAAACCGCAGGCTTTTTCCTGAAACTTTGGAAAAAAGGACTTGCGGAATATGATGAACTTGAAGGGATTTCCTGGAGATGGCAATATATTGATGGGCGTATGACAGAAGCTCCGACAGCCAAAGAAACGGCAGGTCACAACCCGACTGATCGGGGAAAAGAATGGGACGGAACGCAGCATTCTGGTCGACGGGCATGGGGTCCTGTTGTCAATCGTCGCAACCGGGTCGAACAGGCATGATGTCAATCAGATTGACGACGACGATCATCCGCGAAACTATCGCGACCTTGAAAAGGCAAAGCGCGATGTTGCGGAATGGCGCAGGCAGAAGGATGCCGGAAAAGCCTCCGTAAAGTCCTGGTATCCGAATTGATTCCGGGTTCTCTGAAGCCCGTATGAAGCACATGCTGATGAATCTTTCATCTGCGTGCGCTTTGTGTTTTTTTCAGAGAAGGATCGCAGCATGGAGTCGGAAGATGCTGCCGACAGGGCATATCAGGATAAATACAGTTCGGTGCGGGAGGATATCAAGTAAGAACCGCCCGCCAGTGCATCACTTCTGGCTCACAGGTTTATAGCCTCTGTAGGCTTTGGATGCCGATGACTATCACCACTTCGGGCGGTTCCTGCTGACACAGTAGCACCACTTTTGAAAAAAGTCAAATGCACATTCAAACTGTTCTTTTTGCCTTTCCCAGGTTCTTTGATGATATTTGATGGAAATGAACTGAAACTCCAGACCAGTTTACGGGAAGGGGAAACAATGTCAAACGGGGGCAGCCACGGCTGTATTCCGCCGTCCCTTCATGGCGGAAAAATAAGACAGAACATTTCCTTTTTTTGAAAGGAATGGCGATTCCAGGAACTTATCCGGGACGACAGTTTTCTGGAATTCATATTTTAGTTTCTGTCAGATATCGTTGAAGAAACGGGATAACATTCAAATGGCAGCTCTGAAAAACATCGACATTTTATTTGTATTTTATTATTTAGCGTGCTATAGTAAAGAAAATGTTCAAATGCACGAGCCGTGCATCTGAAAAATGTGCTTTTTTGAAAACCGTCATATTTCAGCAAATAGTCTGCGAACCGGCCAGGTTCGAGTCCTGTTGGTTGTCATTTGAGGTGGAATGTATTATCAGAGATTTTATGTGTACATTCTGCCGGATGTTCTCATGCTTGATGACAACTGCTTTTTGGCCGGACCCGCAGCCGGTGCTTGAGAACGTTCGGTCCTTTTCCGAATGTTTCCGGCACACGCTGGATTTTGCAGCAGAGAAGTCGGGAAAACGGCGGACGGTCATGCCTCGTGCAGAAAGTCCGCGGACTGAAACCGTGGCCGCGCGGGATGGAATAAATCAGAAATCTGTCTGTCCTTCGAATGAAGTCCGCTCATTGCCGACTGTGTCCTCCGTCATCTTTCCGCCTCTGCCGAATGCTTTTCCCTGCATTCATTGTAAAATCCGTCTTCATGATATTCTGATGGAAGACTGCGGAATCCGCGTCTGTGGATGAACACAAGCCGTTTTCATCACTCCGCTCCTGGCGGTTGCCGGGAAATCTTCCGTATTTTCCGTGATGGAGCCGCGTTGTCCGCTGGAGAGCCGGTCTCCTGTTCCCGATTCTCCCTGATATGCTGATCTTGACGATTTTCAGCCGGCGGATGCCGGAAAATAACATAAACAAAGCAGAGAAACGGCCGTTTGATGAAACGGCTGTCCCGGACATGCATTTGCCGTGCAGCGTTTTACACGGCAATGCCTCCGGGTGCCCGGATTTCCGAATCCTCCGGGCTTGAATCCCCATGCATTTGCCGTGCAGCGTTTTACACGGCAATGCCTCCGGGTGCCCGGATTTCCGAATCCTCCGGGCTTGAATCCCCATGCATTTGCCGTGCAGCGTTTTACACGGCAATGCCTCCGGGTGCCCGGATTTCCGAATCCTCCGGGCTTGAATCCCCATGCATTTGCCGTGCAGCGTTTTACACGGCAATGCCTCCGGGTGCCCGGATTTC
>CAZHPP010000678.1:0-2031 GCA_964534535.1 uncultured Victivallales bacterium
AAAACCGCCTCGACCGAAAGCCGAAGCGGTGGAAATCTAAAAAAATGGTCGGGATGATGAGAATCGAACTCACGACCTTTTGACCCCCAGTCAAACGCGCTAACCAGGCTGCGCTACATCCCGACTGTCCTGATAATATACTCCGTGAACGGAAAAATTCAAACACCC
The DNA here is from genome assembly GCA_964534535.1 of uncultured Victivallales bacterium. Lineage (GTDB taxonomy): Bacteria > Verrucomicrobiota > Lentisphaeria > Victivallales > UBA1829 > CAZHPP01. The sequence goes on from CAZHPP010000678.1 coordinate 169, forward strand.
ATTGCAAAAAATCCCATTTGAGTTATATTTCCTTTAATCTATCCAGGAACATGAATTGAATACAGACATACAGCTGCCATCTGACAAAGATACTCCGGCCGGAAAAACCGGCAAAGCGGCTTTCCGCGACGGTCCCGCCATGACCGCCGCACGCACCCTCTTCGGCCGTCAGATCGACGTCGACAAGCTCATCGACTCCCAGCCGGAAGGCGGCCCCCGGCTGACCGAAACTTCCGGAGTCGACCTTTCCCTCAATCGGGATGAAAAACCGCCCGATTTCAGCGAGGAATACGTCATGCTGAGCCGCATCGCCGAAGGCGGACAGGGAACTCTCAGCATCTGCAAGGACTTTACCCTGAACCGCATCACGGCTGTGAAGACGCTCAACGAAGACCTGAATTCCGATGCGGAACGCCGGGCGTGCTTCATCCGCGAAGCCAGAATCACCTCCCAGCTGAGCCACCCCGCCATCGTGCCGGTTTACGGAATCATGTCCGACAGCGGCGACGGGCTCCACATGATGATGAAATACATCCGCGGCATGACTCTGCACGACCGGTTCCGCCGTACCGAAGACCTGTACGAAAAGGACGGAATGAAGTGCTATGACGAAAAGAACGCGCTCCGGACCAGACTCGACATTCTGATCCGCGTGAGCGAAGCAATCGCCTATGCCCATTCCAAAGGGATTCTCCACTGCGACCTGAAGCCCGAAAACATCATGATCGGCGAATACCACGAAGTCTATGTCATGGACTGGGGAATCTCCCGCCGGGCCGATGAAGCCGAACCGCAGGAAATTTCCGGCACGGTCCAGTACATGGCGCCGGAACTGTTCCGGGGAGCCCGCCCCTCCCGCCAGTCGGACATCTATGCGCTCGGGCTGATCCTGTTCGAGGCCGTCACGCTCACGCGGGCGGTCCCGGGCGGCAATGCGGCCGAGGCCATGGAGGCCGCGCGCGCCCATCAGCTCAGACCGATTGTCCACCGGTTCGGACTCAGACTTGACCGCGATCTCTGCGCCATCATTGAAAAGGCCACGGCCGAAAAGCCTTCGCGGCGCTATGAGACGCCGGAAACCTTTGCGGAAGACCTGCGCCGGTATCTGGCCGACCGTGAGGTTTCCGCCAATCCGGACCGGTTTTTCGGCCATCTTGCGCGGGAGATTCGCCGTCATGCGGCCGCCGTCGTGATGACTGCCCTGGCGGCGCTGGTGCTGGCCGGGCTTGTTTCCTCGGGGATCGCATTCCGCGACTATCGCAGGAACGTGGCCGCCGCAACCAGGAACCAGACGATCAACCGGCTGTTCGACAACGCCCTGGCGAATGCGTTCCGCCTGGACAGTTTTGCCATGTCCGTCCTGAAATCCATGGAATCGACGGTGGAGAAGATCAACTTCCTGCTGCGGAACGGCGATCCGGAGCTTCCCGCGCCGGTATATTTCGGGGGACCGGGCAAAAACTCGGTCCGGCCGCGTCCGCCAGATTATGCGTATTCTGCCGCGTACGGGGATTCCATTTCGCTGGAAGGGTTCATGACCCATGCCGCGCCGGGAGTCGATCCCGCCTCCGTGCGGCCGTTTGCGCGCCGGATGTTTCCGCTTGCCGCCCTGCTGAGGAGCGTTCTGCTCATGTCCTGCGACGGGCTGATGCAGGGCACTCCGCAGGAACGCGCAAGGCTTCTGCGGGAAGATGGTCTTCCCGTCCGGTGGATTTATGCCGGATTTGAAAGCGGAATCAGCCTCAGCTTTCCGTGCGCCGGAGGCTATTCCGATGAATTCGATGCCCGGAAAAGGCCGTGGTACCGCGAATGCCGTCTGAAGAAGGAGTCGTTCTGGGTCCTGCCGACTTATTTTGACACCCG
>CAZHPP010000679.1:0-2026 GCA_964534535.1 uncultured Victivallales bacterium
TGGATGACGGAATGTCTTTCGGATACCTCGCCCCTTGGGGCGGGGTAATTCATTGCATTTTCAAGGGGCTGCTCGCCCCTTGAACCCTCGGCAGGACTCAGAGAGCCCTGCACCCTGCGCAAAAAAATCAATTTTTTGCGCTCGTTTTTTTGTCGATACCTGTCGACCAGGGGGCAAACCTCCGTTTTTCCCCCTGGCCCCCCGAATCCCTGGAAGCGGCGGAATACAGCAATCCACGGAACCGGTCAGGCGTCATTGGGGAATACACAAGTTTGAAAATCTGACAGACGATGCTATTGTAACGGATTCGCGCAGAGATGGAATTACAGATCAGGAAAGCATAACGATTCCGGACAACAAGGAGAAATCAGCGATGAATATGGATCAGGCGCTTGCCGCCGCAAATTCCGCGATCGAAGCAAAGAAAGACGAAATCCTCGCCGCGGGCGAATGGTTCTGGAAAAATCCGGAACCGGGATACAGGGAATTCAAAACATCGAAATACGCAGCGGACAGGCTGCGCGCCCTCGGACTCAAGGTCAGGGAAAATCTCGCGGTCACGGGATTCCGGGCCGACATCGACACGGGGAAACCGGGGCCGACCGTCGCCATCCTCGGCGAACTGGATTCCCTCATTCTCCCGAACCATCCCGAAGCCGACAGAAAGACAGGCGCGGTTCATTCGTGCGGACACAACGCGCAGATGGCGGGACTGATCGGGACGGCTGTCGGTCTGCTCGCCGTCAAAGACTCCCTCTGCGGAAAAATCGCCCTGATCGCATGTCCCGCCGAGGAAGGAATCGAACTCGATTTCCGCAAAAAGCTCATCCGGGAAGGAAAAATCGGTTCCCTCGCCGGGAAATCGGAACTGATCCGGGAAGGCGTCTTCGATGACATCGACATCTCGTTCATGAATCACCTTTCCAAGATATTCGGATACCTGGACCACAACGGAAGCGTCAACAAGAAAATCACCTTTCACGGAAAAAGCTGTCATGCGTCCAGCCCGCAGGACGGAATCAACGCGCTCAATGCGTCCAGTCTGGCAATGCATGCCATCGCCCTCATGCGCGAATCGCTGGGCAGCGACGCCGCGACAAGAATCCACGGCATCATTACGGACGGCGGGACCGCCGTGAACATCATTCCGAACACCGTCACCATGGAATACATGCTGCGTGCGCCCTCTCTGGAAGCGATCCGGAAGATCAGCCGCCGGTTCGACCGGAACGTGCTCTACGCCGCGAAAGCCGCCGAATGCACCGCCGAGGTCGAAACGCTCAACGGCTACATGCCGCTGATGGACTGCGTCCCCCTCGGGGAAGTCATCGGGGAAACCGTCAGACATCTCGTGCCCGGCGCTGCATATTCCGCGAACGAGCATTTTTCCTGCGGCTGTACGGACATGGGCGACGTCGGAACGGTCATTCCGTCCGTCCACAGCTATATTCCCGGTGCTTCGGGCATATCGCACGGGACCGATTATGCGGTCGCCGATCCTTATTCCGCCTATGTGCTCAACGCAAAGGTGCAGGCGCTTGCGGCGGTCAGGCTGCTCCACGGCAGGGGCGAAAAAGGACGGGAGATCGCCTCCCTCAAGAAGAACCTGATGCCGATTCCGGAATACGTCAGGCTGATCGACGGCTTCTGCGGGACAGTCACTTCGGAAAACATTCCCTGAGAAAAGCCGCCGGAACATTCTTAAAACGCCGCGCCGCCCGGAACCTTTCGATTCCGGGCGGCGCGGTTTTCGTATCACCCCGGGGATAACGGGGAGTATGAATCAATTACTTCTTCATCGCCTCGGCGACAGCCACGGCGACGTCGACGGAAGCGCCGACCATCGGGTTGTTGCCCATGCCGATGAGACCCATCATCTCGACGTGCGCCGGAACGGACGAAGAGCCCGCGAACTGCGCGTCGGAGTGCATACGACCCATCGTATCGGTCATGCCGTAGGACGCAGGGCCCGCCGCCATGTTGTCCGGATGCAGGGTGCGGCCCGTGCCGCCGCCGCTCGCCACGG
>CAZHPP010000680.1:0-2025 GCA_964534535.1 uncultured Victivallales bacterium
ATCAGCGTGGGGTCGATGACCGAACCGGTGCGGTCGCCGCCGATGTAGGTGAGGGTCATGCCGACTTTCCCGAGGTCCCACGGCGTGACGGTGCCGGAGTCCGGAATCGAGTTCATGGTGGTGTAGCCGCGCTGGCGGACTCCGTCCGCGTCGAGCCATTCCTCGGCGGCGATCCTCACATAGAAGTCAAGCGCTTCGGCCGCGGCGGGGGAGTCGAACGCGGCGATCCACGTTCCGTCCTTCCGCTGGACCACGGCTTCGCCTCCGGCCGACCACAGGAAGGACATGTAGTCCCACGAGGACTGCATGCCGCCCATCAGGTCGAATCCGGCAACGCCGCGGGCAGGGTTTGTGAGCTTTTTTGCGAACAGGAGCAGTTCCTCCCACGAGCGGGGCGGCTGTTCCGGATTGAGTCCGGCGTCCTGGAACAGGTCTTTCCGCCACATCAGGGCGCGGACGAGCACGTTGTTGGAAAGCGCCCATACATGTTCGCCTGCCGGCTGGTCCAGGACCTTCGGGCCGTGCCGGTAGATGACGGGGAGCACCGGCTTCGGAACCACGGAAAGATAGTCGCGGATCAGCTTCGGCGCATAGACCTTTTCCCCGTTGTCTGAGGTGAACAGGAGGACTTTTCCGCTTCCGCCCTTGAAGTCGCGGGTGATGAATCCATCGAGCGGATAGAGGAAGCTCTGCTGGATATAGGTGTCCGACATGCGGAAATTCACGTTCATGACGTCGGGCGCGCTGCCGCCGGCGATTGCGAGCATCAGCTTTGACTCTTCGCCGATTCCGGGGATTGAGATTCCGGAAAATCCGCTGAGTTCGGCGTTCGGGAACCGTTTCTTGAATTCCTTGATCAGGGCAAGTGAGGTGATGGCGTCGCTGGAGGTGTCGCGCGGGTCGGGGAGACTGAAGAGCCGCAGCGGGATCTTTTTCACTTTTGCCGGGGAGGTGGCGTTTCCGGCGGTCAGTCCGATGCACAGCAGCGGAACCGCCAGGGTCAGTGCAAAAATATATCTCCAGAACTTCATCGTCATTTTCCGGTTTTCGAACGTATGCTGCGAATGATTTTTGAAATATAGCCGTTCATTCCGGAATTACAAATGTTTTTGCCTTTCTTTTCAGTCGCGGCGTGCGGAAAACAGGCGGCGCGCCCGTTGTCCGGGCGTGAAAGAAGGTGAGGGGAAAATGATGGAAAAGACCTGGAGAAAAAAACGGGGGATCCGGAACTGCCCGGAATCCCCCGTTCCCGAGTTATGCCACAAGTCCTGTCGTGATGCCGTAGGACGTGTTGTATTTCTGCACGTCCGCACAGACTGCGCCGAGATAGTACGTCCCCGCCGCAAGCGCCGCTTCGCTTTTCAGCGAACTGCCGTCCAGCTTCAGCGCCACGCTGCTGCCCGCAGAGTCCAGACACGTTACATTCAGCCGACGCCCCTGGTATGCCGCCAGAGTCGTGCTGTCAAGGTCCAGTTTCAGCGTCCCGGAATCCGAAACGTTCAGCCTGACATAGTCCGCGCTGTCGCCGTACCCGACCCAGCCGGAGAATTCGTCTCCGATTTCGGAACCTGTTGTCCCGCTTACCGCTTTCCAGGTGTCGTCCGTGTTGTCGGCCGCCGGGAAGAACGTGCTTGCGCTGTTTACGGCGACCGTATAATCGGCACTGCCGCCCTTCGCCGCGTTCGCCGAGGTCATTCCGATATAGTATGTTCCCGCCGAAAGCAGCAGATTCTTCGTTGTTGCGTTGACGTTCGCCTCGAGCACGGTGCTCTCGAGTGCATTCAGATTGTAGGAGGTAACGCCTCTGGATGTTTTCGAACTCATCTGATAAACTGTGAATTTTGCAGCGTCGGTCGAGGTCAGGTCGAAGCTCAGACTTGCTCCGGTTTCGAGCGTGAACGACTGATAATCGACCTCATCTCCAAATCCGACCCAGCCGTCCGGGATGAGCGTGCCGGCCGCCGCAACTTCGCCGAGATTGCCGACCGCGCCGGAGGCTCCCGCGGTCTTCATGTCGGTCCAGTC
>CAZHPP010000681.1:0-2012 GCA_964534535.1 uncultured Victivallales bacterium
TGACGGTGAAGCCGGGGCGGACGAATCCCTTTTCCGGGAAGATCGCATGGCAGACGCCGTTCTCGCCGATGTCGAAGAAGTCGGCGATTTCATGGCGGCGCGCCCAGTCGCGGAGGGTTTTGCCCTGTTCCGCGGTCTTGGAATCCTTGGCCGGCGAAACGTGGTCGATCACGGCCTTGATTTTCGAATTGTCAAAGACGCGGTCCTTGCCTCTTGCGGCAAGGTCGCTGACTGCGATGGGAGTGGTGATTTCGTGGCAGAACACGCGGTCCAGCGAAAGCACGGAAACGCCTTCGGCGGGCGTGCCCACGCAATGCGAATCGAATATTTTCTGCGCCAGTGTTTTTCCCATAAGACTTCTCCTTGAATGTTAGCCGTTTAAAATAGCATGGAATCGGCGCAAATTCAATGCGTGCGGTGAAGTTTCGGAACGTTTCAGAAAGGCGCTGTCCCGCGTGATGACTGATTTTAATCCAATGGGCTGCCCGCCCCTTGAACCCCCGGCAGGACTCGAAGAGCCCTGCACCCTGCGCAAAAAAATCATTTTTTGCGCTCGTTTTTTATCGACACCTGTCGACCGGGCAGGCTCCCTGCTCCACCGAATTCCTGAAAAGACAGTCAACGTTTCGTACGCAGCCTTTCAGAAAAAGAACGGCGGAAACTCCAGACGGTCCGTCTTCCAGCCGTCCGGCTCGTAAAACACCTTCTTCAGGTAAAGCCCCTGCGCCGGGGCAACTTCCTCGCAGACGTTGTAGTCCGGGAACTTCATCGCCTCCGCAAAATTTTCCTCCGTGAGGTTTCCGAGCGCGATGTTGTGGAAGAATCCCATCAGCCGCCGCACCATCTTGTGAAGAAAGCCGTTCCCCGAAAAATAAAAGCATACGACCGGACCGAACTCCACGAGCTCCGCCCGGTAAATGGTCCGGACCGTCGAAGAGATATCAGCCTTGCGTCCGGTGAAATTCAGGAAGTCGTGCTCTCCGAGCATCATCGGGACTGCGGCCTTCACATGGTCCATGTGCGGCGCTTCCGTCCAGCTCCAGCAGGCGTCCGTGAGGAACAGATTTTCATAGCCGAGGTTCACGGCATAGACGTACGCCTTGCCGTGGTTGGAGAAATGCGCGTTGAACCGGGGATCGGTCTCCTCCGCGGAAACCAGCCGGATGTCGTGCGGAAACCGTTTGTTCAATGCCGCGGAAAGTTCCGCGGCCGGAATGCTCGCGTCGATGCGGAAGGAAACGGTCATTCCGAGCGCGTGGACTCCGGCATCGGTGCGGCCGCATCCGATCACGCATAGCTTTTCCCGGTGGAACAGATTCCGCAGGACCTCTTCCACGATCTGCTGAAGGGTTACGGCATTTTTCTGGCGCTGCCATCCGGCGTAGGCGGTTCCGTTGAAGGCCAGAACCAGTTTGTAGGTATGAGTAGGAAATTCTTCCGGCATGAGTTCATTCTCCTGAAAAGGAGAAGATAACGCCGGAAGCACATTTTTTCAAGTCCCTGCGGGAAAAATGAATGACGGTTGAATCATAACGAATTGGGAAAATCCGAAAGGCTGTGTACGAAACGTTGACTGTTTTTTTCAGGGATTCGGGGGGCCATGGGAAAAAACGGAGGTTTGCCCCCTGGTTGGCATGTGTCGACAAAAAACAAGCGCAAAAATTGAATTTTTGCGCAGGGTGCAGGGCTCCTTGAGTCCTGCCGAGGGTTCAAGGGGCGAGCAGCCCATTGGAAATGCATTAAAATCAGTCATCATGCAGAACAGAGCCATCCGAAATATAAAATTCAAGGTTATTGACCGGATGATCCGGAGGGGAAAACAGTTTTCCCCTTCCGGACCTTTCCTTTCCACAGCCAGCATCAGAAGGCAAGTGCAGTTCAGGGAACGCATTTTCGCGGGAATCGCGGCCGCAGGACAAGCGCGGCCTTACTGCTCGTCGGGGGTCGACGGCTCGAATTTTTCTCGCCGCTTTCTCGCAAAGCCTCGAAAGTACTCTTCCCCGCTCCTGCGC
>CAZHPP010000682.1:0-2011 GCA_964534535.1 uncultured Victivallales bacterium
ACAAATCACGGAAAATAAAAAAGCCGAACGGTGTGTCCGTCCGGCAATCTGAATCAAAAATGGTGGAGTAGATGAGACTCGAACTCACGACCCCCACACTGCCAGTGTGGTGCTCTAAGCCAACTGAGCTACTACCCCAAATCGGATGATTCGTTAATATAGCATAAACCCGCAGGAATGCAAGCGCAGAATCTGAAAAAAATCGAAGCCGTCTTCCGAATTTCAACGGCTTCCCAACCGCTTTCCGCCTCATAATGGCACCGGAGTATCTTCCGGTACGCACAAATCCGGCAGGAAAATGCCATTTCTGCTTGAAAAAGTCAGCAGAACGTGGTAGAATAGCGTCAACATTGTCTGTCGACCACAATATTTTTTCAGGAGAATCATGAAAAGGCTGCTGTTCGCAATCGTTTTCGCGTGCGGTCTGTTCCCGCTCGGTGCCGAGTCATTAAAGGTTGTCCGCAGCGGGACTTCGACCGAAATCAGTTCCCCGTTTCCCGGCGGATGGACCATGGTCCAGACGTTCCATACGACCGGACCGAACCGCCAGTTCAACTTCCGTGCGGTTTCCCTGAAAAAAGAGGGGAAGACCATGAATGTCGGGTATCCCGGCGATGACGCCTGTCCCTGGAATATCAACGGCACCTACATCGGTGCGAATCACGGAGATTCGATTGCGACGGGGCTCGTGTTTCCCGGTCCGCACGGACTCACGTCCGCCGACTGCGGCAGCCGCTGGACCGATCCGAAAGGCATGAATTTTTATCTTATGAAGATCGAAAGCCCCACCGTCGTCTGGATGCTTTCCGAAAACATTTCCAAAGACAAAGATATTTGGAATTTTGTACGTTCCGGAAAGGTCGAACTCAAAAATGCGGAAACGGGAAAAATCCTGAAGGGGTTCACGCCCGAAATGCGCCAGCTCTATTCCCCCGTCCGCATTACGAAACGCACCTATCTGGCCGACGGCAGACCGCTCGGCGAAAAGGAGACCGCGGAATGTTCCGTCTTCACCGTCGAAGAGGAATATGACATTGCCGCCACGGATTCCGTTCTTGAGCATGTCATCCGGAACAAAGGCCGCCAAGTCGAATTCAACGCACCCGGAATTGACAAGGTTCTTTCGCAGAAGATCATCTATTCCTTCCGTCCCGACGGTTCCTGCATCGTCACGCACAATTCGAAGTTTTTCCGCGATGCGATGCTCGGCTACATGGGATTCCTTCAGGCGGGGCAGCTCGCCAAGGGGGCGTATGCAAAGCATCTCTATTACATTCCGAAGACGCTGCCGTTCCAGTTCGGCGGACGCACCTGGGATTTCGCCGGAACCGAAGACTACACGAAGCCGATTGCCGGAACCATGCTGCTGGATTCCAAGACCTTTGAAAATCCGGCCAGCATGCCGGAACGTTTTCTTCAGTATCTTTCCGGAGGGAACGGACTGCCCGAGATCGGGTTTGCCGTCGGCTACTCTCTGACGGAGGGATGCACCGTGCCGGCAGAACACCTCAAGAACGCTTCCCAGGCGCTGTTCCTCTACAAAAGCCACAAGACCTATCCGCATGCCATCGACGGCGGAAAGATCAGGCGGATCAAGGCCGGACAGACCTTTTTCTGCATGGCATACCGCCAGTATTTCGACCCGTCCAAAGGATATTATATAAACCGGCAGGGAAAGAATCTGATTCTTTATGCCGACTTCCATGCCCCGATCAGGGGAAAGGCGATCGAACTGCCGGAAGAAGTCCGGAACCTGAAGATGAGCGTCCTGGAAAAATCCGGGACCGTTTCATTCCGGAAGACGGGGAATGCGCTTCTGTTCGATTCTACGGGCAGATACGGATACGCCGTGCTGAAATTCGAGTGAGTCCGAGTCCCGCCTACGGGCGTGCAGGAACCTTCTGAGCCGGATATTCCAGTTTTGAAAGGTCGAATCCGAATCCGGCCAGCTGTTTTTTGTACCGGTTCAGGGCCGCTTCCGGAATCTGAGGCGTCCGCGAAAGGATCCACA
>CAZHPP010000683.1:0-2004 GCA_964534535.1 uncultured Victivallales bacterium
CCTGCGCGCCGCCCTGGAACAGCATTTCAAGATGACCGACGCCGGAGTCCCCGGCCCCTACAAGCGCATCACCGGACTCGAAAACATCGACAAGGCGATCGTGATCGACCAGAGCCCGATCGGACGCACCCCGCGTTCCAATCCGGCCACCTACACCGAGGCGTTCACGATCATCCGCAATCTTTTTGCCAAACTTCCCGACTCCAAAGCGCGCGGATTCGGCCCCGGCCGCTTCAGCGCCAACGTGAAGGGCGGACGCTGCGAGGAATGCCAGGGCGACGGAATCAAGAAGATCGAAATGCAGTTCCTGCCCGACGTCTACGTCCCCTGCTCCTCCTGCCACGGCAAACGCTACAACAAGGAGACCCTGAGCGTCCTCTACAAGCACAAATCCATCGCCGATGTGCTCGACATGACCGTGGATGAGGCCGTGGACTTCTTCGAACCGATCCCGGCGCTCTACCGCAAGCTCAAGACCCTGAAGGACGTGGGGCTCGGCTACATCACGCTCGGACAGCAGGCCACCACGCTTTCCGGCGGCGAAGCCCAGCGCGTCAAGCTCGCCACCGAACTCGCCCGCCAGCAGCGCGGACACACCATCTACATTCTCGACGAGCCCACCACGGGCCTTCATCTGGCCGACATCCAGCAGCTCCTCGACGTGCTCATGAAGCTCCGCGACAAAGGCGGAACGATCCTCGTGATCGAACACAACCTCGACGTCGTCAAGATGGCAGACTGGATCATCGACATCGGCCCCGAAGGCGGCGACGCCGGCGGACGGATCATCGCCGAAGGAACTCCCGAACAGATCGCCAAATGCAAAAATTCCTATACCGGAAAATATCTGAAGGACATGCTCACATGAAACCGTCAATCCTGCTTCCCGCCGTTCTGACCCTGGCGCTTCTTTCCGCCTGTTCCAGCGTCCCCTACACCGGACGGACCCAGTATGTGCTTCCCAGCCCCGAAAGTGAAGCGGCCCTCGCTTCGAAGACATGGAATTCCGCCGTCAAATCGGAAAAACTTTCTTCCGATGCGAATGCCGTTTCCCGCGTGAAGGCCATTGCGGCAAAGATCGAATCCGCCGCTGCGGAAAAGGCGCCGAAGCGCGACTATCGCCTTTTCGACAGCCCCGTGCTCAACGCATTCTGGATTTCCAGCGGAAGATTTGCCGCTTCCGCCGGACTTCTGGAAGCGCTCGGCGATGATTCCATGCTCGCGGCGGCCGCCGCGCACATGGCCGGACACGCTCTCGCCCGTCACGGCGCCGAACGCATTCTGAACAGCCCCGTGCACGCATTCTCGCTCGCCATGATCGACAACGGCGCGGATGCCGAGGCCTCCGCCGCCGCATTCGGAGTCGCGGCGCAGTACGGTGTGATTTATCCTTACACGGCGGATCAGGAACTTGAGGCCTGCCGGATCGGCATGGTTCTGCTTGCCAGGGCCGGATACGATCCGGCCGTCATGCTGAAATTCCGGAGCCTCTGTGCGAAAAACGCCGATTCCTCCGATCCGGATGCAGAGGGTTTCTGGAAAATGCACCCGGTTTCCGCAGAGGAAACCGCTCAGCTTCAGAATTACCTTCCCGATGCAAAGAAATTCGCCCCAAAGCTGAAATAATGCAAAGAAGTGGTACGCGGCGCGGGACTTGAACCCGCAAGCCTTTCGGCGAGGGAACCTAAATCCCTTGCGTTTGCCATTTCGCCAGCCGCGTGAATGAATCCGACGGAAAGCTATTATACACCCGCGCCGTGCCGATTTCAACCTGGATTTCCCTTCCCTCTGCGATTTTCGCCTGCAGAAAATTGCCCTTCTCAAATTTTTTTGGGGGCTGTGTACGAAACGTTGACTGTTTTTTCAGGGATTCTGGGGTCCAGGGGAAAAACGGAGGTTTGCCCCCTGGTCGACAGGCGTCGACAAAAAAACAAGCGCAAAAAAATGATTTTTTTAGCGCAGGGTGCAGGGCTCTTTGAGTCCTGCCGAGGGTTCAAGGGGCGA
>CAZHPP010000684.1:0-2001 GCA_964534535.1 uncultured Victivallales bacterium
TGCAAGCATTATCGCTTTTCGAAAGATAGGTGTTATTTAGGGATAAGTTCTAAATCCAATTTGCCGATTTTCTGTTTTTCAAAACCGGCCCTTGCATTTTATTTATATTATGTTATATTACTGAATGACGAGGTAAAAAACATGCTGACATTTCGGAAAAACTGCTGCAAACGGGAAGCCGAAGTCTTCAAGGCGCTCGGACATCCGACCCGGCTGTGGATCGTAAAACAGCTTGCGGACGGACAGGAGCATTGCGTCTGCGAATTCGTGAACGCGGTGGGAGTCCGTTTCGCCACGGTGAGCCAGCATCTCGCCATCCTGAAAAATGCCGGGATCATCACGGACGAAAAGCGGGGGAAACAGGTATTCTATCATCTGGCCTGTCCGTGCATCCTCGGAATCGTCGACTGCGTGGGGAAGAAGGGGAAATAGTTTCCATTCCCTTCTTCTTTTATTATGTCATTCAACTGAATATAGGAGTAAAAAACATGTGGAAAACGCAATGGAAGTGGCTGGCGGGGCTGGCCGGAATCTTTGCGCTCTGCTACTGGCTCCCCGTCGGGACGGAACGCTTCAACAATGCCGTTCTGGAATCGCTGGAACTGGTGAAATGGTACGCGCGGGAACACGTTCTGCTCTGTCTGGTTCCGGCGCTGTTCATCGCGGGCGCGATCGGGGTCTTTGTGAGCCAGGGCGCCGTGATGAAGTATCTGGGGCCGAAGGCGAAGAAAGTCACGGCGTATGCGGTCGCCGCGATTTCAGGTTCGGTCCTGGCGGTCTGTTCGTGCACGATTCTGCCGCTGTTTGCCGGGATCTGCAAGCGCGGCGCAGGGCTCGGCCCGGCGTCGGCATTTCTTTATTCCGGCCCGGCGATCAACATCATGGCGATCATTCTGACCGCGCGGGTGCTCGGCATGGAACTCGGCATTGCACGGGCAGTCGGGGCAATCGGCATGAGCGTCCTGATTGGCGTGTGCATGTACTGGCTTTTCCGCAGGGAGGAACTCGCCAAGGCCGAAACCGCCGACGAGCCGGAGGCCGAAAAGAGCCGTCCGCTGTGGCAGACAGTTCTCTATTTCGGAAGCATGACGGCGATTCTGGTCTTTGCCAACTGGGGAAAACCGGCGGAAAGCGGCGGTCTGTGGGAAGCCGTCTGGAGCATCAAATGGCCTCTGACCGGAGCTTCCGCCGCGCTGCTCGCCGTCATGCTGGTGCGCTGGTATGGAATGGCGCTGTGGAAAGTTCTGGCGACGGCCGTTCCCGTAATTGCGCTTGCGGCGGCATTCCCCGGAAATCCGATTCTTGCATTCACGGCCGGTTTTCTCGGCCTCGGATTCTTCACAAGCACGTCAAAAGACGCAGAACTCAGGGGCTGGTTTGAATCGAGCTGGGACTTCACGAAAAAGATCATGCCTCTGCTGCTGTTCGGCGTGCTGGTCGCCGGACTTCTGCTGGGACGCGTCGGGCACGAGGGCCTGATTCCGGGAGAATATGTGGCAAAGGCAGTCGGCGGAAATTCGCTTGCGGCCAACTTTTTCGCCTCGTTCGCCGGAGCGTTCATGTACTTTGCCACGCTGACGGAAGTGCCGATTCTGGAAGGGCTGATCGGTTCCGGCATGGGCAAGGGTCCCGCGCTCGCTCTGCTGCTGGCGGGACCGGCGCTTTCGCTGCCTTCGATGCTGGTCATCAATCAGGTGATCGGATTCAGGAAGACGGCCGCGTTCGTATCGCTGGTCGTGATATTTTCCACCGCCGCCGGATACATTTTCGGGATGCTGTAAGCCATGAACACGCTGTCTGACACGCTCGGATATTTCGGATTCATCTTCCTGGAGCTGATCGTGCTTTTCCTTTCGATCAGCACGGCCGTCGCGCTGGCGCTCCAGTACATTTCCAAAGAGAAGCTGAACCTGTGGCTTTCCCGCAGGGGCGCGTCCGGCTATCTTCTGGCGGCACTGCTGGGAAGCGTCACGCCGTTCTGCGCGTGTTCGACGATTCCGC
>CAZHPP010000685.1:0-1998 GCA_964534535.1 uncultured Victivallales bacterium
CACCAGCGTGCTTCATGCGGGCTTCAGAGCGCCCGGTATGGTTCAGCGGTTATTTATCAGGCCAACTGATTTTTTTAAATTCTTCCATACATTTAAGTCGACGTTTTTTTTCTTCTTCCGGAAGGTTGTCCGGTATTTTTACAGGTCCCGGCGGGACCCATGGATTTTCGGCAAGGTTGCTTCCGGTCGGTCCGCCTTCACGGGCGACTTCCGCATCAACTTCAGCTACAACTTCTTCCCATGTTTTATTTTTCATCTTTCCACCTTTCCACAGACTGCGTAATGTGTTCTTTCTGCTTTTTCTGCTGTGCTTCTTCAGCCGCAAGTTCATCGAAAGCTTTATCGACTTCTTTGAGGAGTGCAGCTCGGCGGGCAGCTTCCTCAGGAGAAAGTTTTGGCATGGGAGCCGAATCGTCGAAATAAAGCGGCTCTTCCATATTGCTTCCGCGCGTGTTTTTATAATCTTTAGGTATCATGCTCCATCTCCTCTGCTGCTACATAAAAAGTATCACCGTTTCCGGGAAATGCAAGCCCACAGGAGAGACGGATGGCAATAAAAAAAACGTGCGCAAAAAAATAATTTTTTTGCGCCGGGTGCAGGGCTCATTGAGTCCTGCCGAGGGTTGAAGGGGCGAGCAGCCCCTTCATGGAATGCACGTTACAGAGCGAATGACCGGCTGACCGACGAAAGACAGCTGCTGATGAAAAAATTCCGTCCGCCGCCGTTTTTTCCGGATTTTTATTTGAATTGACGCAAAACCATGATATGGTAACGACTTGCCGAAATAATGAAAGGAACAACGGATATGAAACTTCCCGCGAAACTCTTTGCCGTGCTCGCCGCCGCGCTTTCCGCCTTTGCGCTCACCTCCTGCGGAATGAAATTCGACCAGAACGGAAATCTTTCGTTCGACGGTGATGACCTGACGGAACCCGAATATGTCGTCTCCATCCATGAAATTGTGCGCTATCCGAAGGCCGAAATGATCGAAAAGGAAATTGCCACCTACTCCGGAACCACGCTTTACGTCAACACGAACTCCCTGCTTCACTCAAGAAACATCGAGAAGATCGAACTGATTCCGCGGGACGATCCGGATTATTCCGACCTGAAGCTCACGCTCGACAAGCGCGGCTACAAGCTCTGGCTCACGCTTTCCGTGCTCTACAAGGGCCGGAACCTGGCCTTTGTGATCGACGGACAGTGCTACCGCGTGTTCCAGCCGCGGATGATCGTGGAGGATCCCAACGACACCACGGAATCCAGCCGCACTGTCACGGTCGAAGGCCCCTTCGACGCCAATGTCGGCAAGCGCCTTGTCAAGTACGCCCCGATCGACTACAAAGCCTTCAACAAGTAATTTTCCCCGCACCACTTGAATGATCGACTTCATCGGCGTTTCCAAAAGCTTCGGTGCGCGTGATATTTTCCGCGATGCGTCCTTCCGGGTTGAACCGGGCGAACGTGTGGGGATTGTCGGCCCGAACGGTTCCGGCAAAAGCACCATGTTCGCGCTCATCACGGGTGAAATGTCCGCCGATTCCGGGGAGATCGTGATTCCGAAGAAAGCCCGGTTCGGCTACCTTCACCAGCAGCTCGACTTTTTCAAGAACACCGATTCCCTGCTCGACTTCACGTCGTCGGCATCGGGCGAACTCCCGAAAATCCAGAGCCGGATCCATGAGCTGGAAGCGGAACTCGCGTCCGGCAGTTCTTCCCAGAGCCAGCTGAACGAACTCGGACGTCTGCAGACCGCGTTCGAGCACCTCGGCGGCTACGAGATCCGCCACCGTGCCGCGGCCGCGCTCGCCGGGCTCGGCTTCCAGGAGCCCGACCTCGCAAAGAAGATGGGCGAGTTCAGCGGCGGCTGGCAGATGCGGGCATGCCTCGCCCAGATGCTGCGTTCCGAACCGGACATCATGCTGCTCGACGAACCCTCCAAGTACCTCGACCCCCCTGACGTCGAATGGCTCCGCAAGCGTCTGAAGAGTTTCGAG
>CAZHPP010000686.1:0-1991 GCA_964534535.1 uncultured Victivallales bacterium
TGTAAAAAAATATTTTCCGGGACGTTATGCCGGTGCATATTACGGATATGTTTTCCTGGGATATACGCCCGAAGGCTCCACGGCGAATCTTGAACCTCTGCTGAAATCTCCGTATATCGATTTCTTTTTCGCAACGACCAAAGGGTATAATCTGACGGACGGACTTCATAGAAATCTGCACAGCACCTTGCGGCGTTACAACAAATTTTCCAGCATTGAAGCGGACATCCGCACTCATTTGAGCAAAGGGGACGCGGAACCTCAATGGCTTTGCAAAACGCCGCAGGAGACCCGTTCCACCATGAGCAAAGTCATCGGGAACAGTTTCTTTTATGGCAGCGGATTCCATATCGCAGATTTCGGATGCAGAAAGAATGCCCAGTTTCTCTGTCCGGAGATATTGGAACCGATCGCTGCAGGATATAAACTGTGGAAAATTCTATATGAAAATCCGCCGTCAGATGACTCCGATGTTGCGGTCGTCATTGATCCTTCCGAGATATGGAAGCAGGGACATCCGGTGTTTTCCAGAACATATCCGCTTGCTGCCTCACATCTGATCACTGCAGTTCAGGCATTGAACTTTTCCGGGTACTCGCATGACTGCATGTCGGTCGATGATTTCCTTCTCTCGGATCGTAAATTCAAGGCTGTCATTTTCCTCAATCTTTTTGAGGTTTCGGACGACCTTGTTCAAAAGCTGCATGCAAAAGTTCGGAAAACTGGAACAACAGCCGTCTGGAGCTATGCGCCGGGACTGATTACTCCGAACGGCTTTTCCGCGGAATCAATGACAAAGCTGACAGGAATCAAATTGGATTTTACCCTTGAACCACGGATTTTCGCAGCCGTGGCCGGGAAAAATGCCGCATGCCGGATCCAGGTCGAAAATGGCGGATTTGAAAAAGGTTTGCATGCGAACTGGAACTTCGCCAGTTTCAACCAGAAAGATGCGGTCACAGTGAAGGCAGACCATGAAAATGCCATTGAGGGAAAATATTCTTTGCATGTCAGCATTGCCAGGCGTCTTGAAAAATATTTCGCGGCGACGCAGGCAATCCGCATCCATTCACCGGAGGAACTGCAAAAGCAGAATATCGCCCTGAATTTTCATGGAACTTCCTCCGGAGAACTGATCCTGTATTACAGAAAATACGATGAAAAAGGGAATCGCAAAACCATCGATTTCAGCATATTCAGATTGCCGCATTCCACAAAGTGGCAAAAATTGGAATTTCCCGTCAAAGTCGTCGAAGGAGCAACGGAAATCGGGATCGAACTTCGCTTCATCAGTCAGGGAAGTTATCTGGTCGACGGCATCCGGTTCAAGGTGCGTCCCGACATGGTCGTTGAAGGAATGGAAAATATTCCGGAAGCGCCCCGCGTATTCTGCCGTGATAAGAATGTGGAAACTCTGGCTGTCTATCAGGATGACGGAACGATTGCCGCAGCCAGAAAAATCCTTCCGGACGGGTCGGTCTCCGTTTTTACCGGCATCCCCGTCAATCGGATAAACCAATGGGCGGAACTCCTCCGGGCTGCAGGATGCCATGCTTTTACACCTCCCGGCTTCTTCGTCCGGAAAAACAGCAAATTACTGCAGATATTCAGCATGGAGAATGGTACATTCCCGCCTGAATGCAGCGACATCGGCATAAAAACTGTGGATGGCAGAAAGATTCCGGTTTCATTGGAGAATAAGACGGGGATTGTCCGCGAACTCTTTACGGATGAAAAAATTCCAGTCAATGGAACTGATTTTATTCTCCATACAGAATATCCGCGGCTTTGGTTGTTCCTGCTGAACGGAATGGAAAAACAGCAATGATTTTTTCCACAGAGGGGAAACACTCTTATTTTCAAGAAAGAAAGACAAACCATGCACAAGCTCTCTTACAGCGTCTATCTTGACCGCGTGCTCGCCGGATGGGTCGGGAAATCCATCGGCGGCGTGATCGGCGCACCCTTCGAATGCCATAAACAGTTCAACA
>CAZHPP010000687.1:0-1990 GCA_964534535.1 uncultured Victivallales bacterium
GCCAAATGAAGAAATGGAAAGACGCGGAAAATTACATTTGCGGGGCGGTGGAAGACAATCTGCTTCAGCCGCCGGAAATCCGTCGGCTGCTGAATTCGGTTTCTGCCGATTATCTGTGGAGCATGCAATATGAATTCGCCTTGACGCTGCTGAAACAGGCCCAGAATCTTGAATGTCCGAAAGGAAGCAACGAATATTTCCGGACGTATCATTATATGGCCTGTATTTATCTGCGCCGCAAAAAACAGCCGGAAGCGGCAATCGAAGTATTGAAAGACGTATTGAATATACACGAGCAACATCCGGCGAACAAATATACCGGTTATGCCATCGTCGGGGAAGCGTACGAAAATCTCGGCAAAAAAGACGAAGCGCTCCTTGCCTACAAAAAAGCGCTCGCGTTCGGCAGACAGGTTACCTATAAATTCGACTGTTCTCCAATGGAAAAAGCGATCGAAAGGCTGTCAAAATGACGAAAAAAGTCTGTCAGCGCGAAATGAAAAACGATGGAGAGGATTACAGACCGAATCTCCGGTTCGCCTTCGGCTTAAACGGTTTTTACGGTGCGCATCACAATAAAAACATTCTGCAGGGAGCGATAAGAATACCGAAAACAGGGATTTCCCCGAAAGTAATTGATTCAAACGCTAAAGATGGAGTAAAAGGAAACTGCGGGGCAACGGTGAAGAAACGATTTTTCATGATTCTGTGTCTGGGAATCTTTACTGCCTCCGCTGCGGATCTGACCATTGCGGAAAACGGCCGTGGAAATGCCGTCATCGTGATTCCCTCCCAGGCGAAACCCGTTGTCCGATTCGCCGCGGAAGAACTGGCCGGATATCTGCAAAAAATGACGGGAGCTTCCTTTCCGGTCGGCGGCGCGGCAGCGGACAAGGTCAACATTTATCTGGGACAGGGTGACACAAGTGGATTCAAACCCGATGAATATGTGATCTCCGCCCGTGGAAAACGCCTTGACATTTACGGCAAAGACACCGACATGCCGCTTCAGTTTTTCAATCTTTTTTACGACAATCCGGACAAGGGAACACTGCGGGGTGTTTACAATTTTCTGGATTCTCTCGGGGTCCGCTGGCTGGCTCCCGGCGACCGGAACACGTTCATTCCGAAACGGAAAACCCTCCGGATTCCGGAAAAAAGCCCCCGTTTCAAGCCGGTCTTCGCGGATCGGCAGATTGCGGACGCATGGAATTTCTACCAGGTCTATCCCGATGCGAAAGAATACGGAAATCGTGTGGATGATATCTTTTTATGGGGAATCCGCAACAATGTCTCCACGCGCAATATGGTTCCCGGATGTCATTCGGAATATTCCCTGAAACTTTTCAGCAACCGCGAATGGCTGGCCCATCCCGAGGCGCATCAGTTGACCCAGGAAGGCAAACGCAATCCGAATTATTCCTGCTGGACGGACCCGCTGACCAAACAGCTGTGGCTCCGCGCCGCGGATGGCTATTTCAGCGGGAAAACACCGAAGGAATGCGGTTTCGATCTGCCGCCGTATTTGCATTCCAAATGGCCCATGCCGTTCATCTCGCCGGACGAATTCATGATTGATCCCATGGATCATACGACGGAAAATGACGGCAGATGCTATTGCCGGCGCTGTCAGGATTTCCGCCAGAAACATCCCTGCGAAGATGATACGGAAATCATCTGGAGTGTCATTGCAGACATCGCCCGTCAAGTGGAAAATAAATATCCGGGAAAATACATCTCCACACTGGTGTATTCGCCGAAAAAACGGATTCCCGGTACGGTGACTCCGCCGAAAAATGTGCGGGTGCGCCTCTGCCTCGAAGGAGCCAGAGAGATGAATTTCCCCAACCGTCTGGCCGCCGATCTGAAGCTTCTGAAGGAATGGGGAGACTTTCTCGGCCCGAAAAATGTACCGCTCTGGACGTATCAGTGCATTACGCACGGACGTTTCCTTCCGGGCGTGCCGGAAGTTTATCCGCATTTGACTGCA
>CAZHPP010000688.1:0-1978 GCA_964534535.1 uncultured Victivallales bacterium
TCTGTGCGGATG
This sequence comes from uncultured Victivallales bacterium, assembly GCA_964534535.1. Lineage (GTDB taxonomy): Bacteria > Verrucomicrobiota > Lentisphaeria > Victivallales > UBA1829 > CAZHPP01. The sequence goes on from CAZHPP010000688.1 coordinate 13, forward strand.
GTCTGGCGGAGTTCGAGCGCGGGAGCTTCCAGCATCCCAAGCGACTGGTACTGCTGATGGGACAGTGTCTGGGTCAGTTCCTGTTTCTGTGTGTTTTCCTGGGAAAGCTCCGGCATGGTGCTGAACTCCGTAACGGTTGATTCAGCGGAAATATACAGCCTTTTCCGGGAATGAAAAGCGGGAATTGAAAAAAACTTCCCGATTTTTCATTTTCCGAGACTCGAAAGTCCTTTTTCTTCCGCTCCTGCCGATGCGGAAGTTTTTTTGCCGTTTTTCCCGCGAAAACGATTGAAAACACAGTGAAATGCAGTATATTCTTTGAATCAATTCGGGAGTCAGACGGGAACATGATACGGAACATTCTTCTCTGCGGAGTCGGCGGCCAGGGCATCCTGCTTTCCGCGAAGATCATCGCGAGTGCGGCGATTCAGGCCGGATTCGAGGTGTCGACCAACGAAGTGCACGGGATGGCCCAGCGCGGCGGCTCCGTCACCGCCCAGCTCCGCTACGGCGGAAAGGTCGCCTCACCGCTGATTCCCCCTGGAATGACGGATGTCCTTGCCTCGCTGGAGACGGCGGAGGCGCTGCGGTGGGCGCACTGGCTTCGGCCGGGCGGGCTCGCCGTGGTTTCCGACTGCCGCATGATTCCCGTGACGGTTTCGACCGGGGCGGCGAAATATCCCGCCGATGCGCCGGAGCGTCTGAAGAAAGTCTTTCCGCGGCTGGTTTTTGCCGATTTCGATTCGGAAGCCGTGAAGCTCGGCGACCGCCGCGTCTCCAACACCGTGATGCTGGGGGCGCTTTCCGCGGAGTTTCCTGAAATTTCCGCTGAAATATGGGAAAGCGCCGTCAGAAAATGCGTCAAACCGGAATTTGCCGGAATCAATATCACTGCTTTCAACATAGGAAGAGAGAAATTGAAATGAGTCTGAACCATTACTTCAATCCGACCGAGGAAACCTATTCCGCCGACCAGCTCGCCCACGTCCAGAACGAACGGCTGGAAAAACTGATTCCGCGCGTCATGGCCGGCAATGCCTGGTACCGCGAACGCTTCCGCAAAGCCGGGGTCGACCCGAAACACTTCGACGCGATCGACCTCTGCAGACTTCCGTTCATGAGCAAGACCGACTTCCGCACCGAATACCCCGACGGCATGTGCTGCGTTCCGAAAAGCGACATTGTGGAAATGCACATGTCGAGCGGCTCCACAGGAACCCCCGTCGTGATGCTTTACACCATCGGCGACGTGCGCCAGTGGGCCGAATGCATGGCCCGCTGCTACTACATGGCGGGAGCGAATCCCTCCGACGTTGTCCAGATCACGCCCGGACTCGGGCTCTTCAACGGCGGATTCGGCTGCTTCCACGGCGCCCGCGCGGCCGGAATGTTCATCATTCCCGCCGGCCCCGGCAACACCGCCCGCCAGATCAAGCTCGCAAAGGACCTGAAGACCCGCGTGCTTGTGGCCGTGGTCTCCTACGGGACGCGCATCATGGAAGTTCTCAAGGAGGAAGAGACCGCGCTTCCCGACCTCAAGATCGGAATCTTCGGCGCCGAAACGTTCTCGGACGCCATGAAGGAAAAAATCCGCCGCGGACTCGGAATCGATGTCTACGACATTTACGGAATGACCGAAACCGGCGGAATCGGAACGCTCGGCATGGACTGCTCCGCCCACGACGGCACCCACGTCTGGGAGGACCATTACATCGTCGAAGTGGTCGACCCGAAAACCGGAAAGAACGTCCCGGACGGCCAGCTCGGCGAACTCGTCGTGACCGCGCTGACCCGTGAAGCGCTCCCTGTGATCCGCTTCAAAACCGGCGACCTCACCAGCATCCGCTCCCGCAGGAAATGCTCCTGCGGCAGGACGCACGTCCGCATCAATCCGATCAGCGGCCGGGTCGACGACATGCTGATCATCAAGGGCGTGAACTTCTTCCCGACCCAGGTCGAACAGTCC
>CAZHPP010000689.1:0-1977 GCA_964534535.1 uncultured Victivallales bacterium
TCCTGATGGCGGACAATCTCTGCGTGGGGTATCGCACCAATCCGTCGAATCTGGACAGTTTCAACGGTCATTATGTTCTCGGTGACAACAACTATGCCCAGGGAGGGGCCGCGATTCCCCATTTCCGACACAACGGCAAGTGCAATATTCTTTATGGGGACGGTCATGTAAAGGGAATCCATCCACAGGAATTGGGAGATTCCGTGATGTCCACCGGCAACTGGACCTATTTCTCCAAAGAAAACGTCATGCTCGGAAAATTTCTCTGACCGTTCAAATAAAAAAAAGGATATGCAACCAATGAGACCCGTGTTTGTGCTTCTGTCCGTCCTCGCGATGACACTCCTTCCTCTCTCCGCACAGGAGAAAGCGCCGAGCCCCTTCAGCATCAGAAGTTCGATCGAAGGAAATCCCGTATTCAAGACCGGCTCGACGATTTCCTTCAAACTGGAATGTGCTTATCCGGACACCTATCAGGTCTCCGGCTGGAATGTTTTCGCATATCTCCGAAACGTGCCGGAGGATTTCTGCAAGGCACTGGATCTCAAACCTAAAATCAACAAGGACCCAAAATGGTCCGGCGTTCAGTTCCAACCCTATCAGTGGCTGCCCGCGGCGCAGAGAGACCGGAAGGAAATGCTTTGCTCCTTCTCCACGAAAAATTGGCCCGCGGGTGACTACAGTCTAAGCGTCAGCGTCCTTTTCCAGAAAAAAGACAAAAAAGAGAAACTGCCGGACGTCTATCGTCAAGGCAGCCTTGTTTTCACGCTCGAAAAATAAGATCCTCATTCGGAAGGCATGATTCATGAAAAAAATTCTATGGAGTATTTTTGCGCCGCTTTTCCTGTACGGGCTCCATTCCGCAGCCGCGGAGACGGTTCCGTATCTTCCCCAGAAACCCGCAATCGACGGAAAGCTCGAGGATGCTGTTTGGAGTTCTCTTCCATGGAACAGCGGTTTCACGAAAATCGGCACAAAGGAAAATGCCGATGTCCAGACCCGTTTCAAAACGTATCACGACAATCACAACATCTACTTTGCGGTGGAATGCGACGAACCCGTCATGGACCAAATCGTCTGCAAAAAATATTCCCCCGGTTCCGGGCTGCTCTGGCTCAACGACTCCATTGAGCTCAACCTTGTGCCGGACGGCACCAAGGTGCTTTCCTTCTACAAATTCATTGCGGACTCGTCCGGAACCTTTGTCGATATGCGCGCCCAGGACGACAATACCAATACGGAAAAATATCTCATTTATCCCGAATGGGAAAGCGGCGCGGAAATCAGAACCGCACGCGGAAAGGACAAATGGACGCTGGAAGCCGCCATCCCCATCGGGTCGATGGACTTCAATACGCAGAGCAATGCCCGCTGGCGCCTCAATGTGGGACGAAACCGTTATGCGGCAAAACCGGCTGAACTGAGTTCATGGTCGGTGCTTCCCGCAAAAAGTCATGTCATCCCGAAAGCCTTCCGTGAAGTTGACATGGCCTCGCTGTCCCTGAAAAAATTCCTTCTCGACCTGGAAGAATTCTCCGGTGAGTTCAAGCGTGCGTCCGACGGTTCTTTTGAATATGTCGTCACGTCCACCATCCACAACAATACCGGCGCCTTCGTGATCCTGAACAAAGTCTTTACGCTGACCGATCCTGAAACCGGAAAAACGTTCCGTGCGGACGGGCGGGAAACCCTTCCGGGAAAAAATTACAGAAAACAGTCCAACATGATCCGGAATGTATCCCCCGGGAAATATCGCTTCACCTACGAACTCAAAAGCAACAACTCCGCACGGGTTCTTCTTAAAAAACTTACACGGGATGTCAACCTCGAATACAAGGCACTCCATGCCAAAATCCTGCGTCCGGCCTACCGCAACAATATTTACGCAACCCAGCCGGACAAAACCATCGAGGCAGAACTGGAACTCAAGGAAAATGTCGGCATTCCGCTGACGGCAGAGCTGATCGGGGAAAAAGG